>JADGPI010000248.1 GCA_017882525.1 Thermoleophilia bacterium | reverse complement strand
GTGACATACTCCAGGAAGGCCGCGCCCCCGCCGCATCGGGTCTCGCCGGCCTTCACGGTAAAGTCGACACCGAGCCGATACGTCCATCCGTCGCCCGCTCCAAGAGCGTAGGGTCGAATCCCAGGGCAGGGTTGGTCCATCGCATACTCCTTACTTGAGACGGTCGAAGGTCGCCGGGTTGCTAGCCCCATTCAAGGGCACTTGCGGGCCCCGTGTGCCCGATTCAGTAGACCCAGGGAACGATCCTCCGCGGCACTCGGCGCTCGTACTCCGTCCACAGGGCGCCGTACTTTGCCGCGCACCGTCGCTCGTCTGCGCGCTCCCTTGGGAGAAGCAGGGCCACGTAGTACAGGGGATAGAGCCAGATGGCCCACAGGCCCGGCCGACCCAGGACTAGAGTCAGCCCCGTCGCCATCAGGATTTCACCGAGATAGTTCACATGTCGGGAAACCGCCCAAAATCCGCTGTACAGGAGCGCATTCTTCTCATCGCTCAGGGCTTTCGGTTTCATGAAGCCGAGGAGCGCGCGCTGCGGCTCGGTCTTGAAGAAGTACTTCTGCATGTTGGCGCCCCGCGACAGGGTCCAGCCGGCGAAGAAGACAATGGCGAATACGGCAAGGAGCCACGTGGATGTGTGTGGGTCGGGCAGGTCAGCCGTCACCCACAGCCCTACAAGGTAGAAATACGGGTAGAAGGTGAAGCAGCCCCAGCCGAGCTTGAACCCGACGCGTTCCGCGAAAATGTCGTACGTGTAGAGGTGCACGGTCTCGAACACGAGATAGTCCAGTACGAACCAGAAGAAGAGGATGCAGTACAACAGTACCCCGGGGGAGAAGCTCGATCCGAATGTCAGGACGTGATGCGCCAGGAAGGAGAGAAGATTCAGCGCGAGCATGGCGGCGCCTACCAGGTAGAGGAACATCTTGGCGTCCACCCTGGCGTTGAAGAATTGTCGATTTTGCGAGCGGCCGAGGTAGAGATCGGCTAAGAACGGGCGGCCCGTGCTCTGGGCAGACAGGACCATGTCCAGGCTGAAAAGCAGCCCGAGTACGCAGGAGCCCGCCAGGCCAGACCAGCGATGGACATACAACCAGTCCCAAGCGAAAACGCCCGTGCGACCCACCACGACCCACAGCAGCACCAGCGCGCCAAGCACCAGCGGCCCGTTGAGCCGGTATTCCAGGGGCTTGTTGGTAAGGGGATCGTGGACGTAGCCTTTCACTTTCCGGGCCGGCAACGCGAGATGAAGGACCAGGATGAGTGCGGAAATGATCCAGGGCGCGAAGAAACCTGCGATGAAGTCCATCATGATTCGCCCTTCGTTTCCTTTGCTGGGGCGAGGCTGCCCGTGGAGCCCGCCATGATCGCAATGGCCGTGCGCCGAGGCAGGAGGCGGCTCATGAATATATTGGCCGCTCGATTGACGAACCCGGGAATCACCACGGGCCCCCGGCCGAGGGCGCTGAGGGCCTGCTCGACGACCTTCTCCGGATCAAGGGTCCCCGGGGCGTCCTCGCCGGCCGCCATCGCATACCCGGGCGTGCGAATCGCCCCCGCGCAGCAGGCGATCACGTCGATACCCAGGTTCTCAAGCTCGTGCCACAAGCCTTCGGCGAGCACCCGGGTAAACGCCTTGCTCGCCGCGTAGGCCGCGATTCTTGGCGCGCCCTGGTTGCCCGCGAGAGAGGTCATGAGAACGACGGCGCCCCGGCCGCGCAATGTCATCGGCGGCAGGAATGCCCGCAGAAGCGCCACCGGTGCGCGAACGTTGACGTCGACCACGCGCATGAGGTCCTCGACGGCCGCGGACGCGAACTCACCGACGGGTGCATGCGTGGCGTTGTACACGATGAGGCCGACATCGAGACTCGAGCACGCGGCCTGCAGGGTTTCCAGAAACCCACTTACCGCGAGATCGCCGTCGCAGCAGAAGACCTCGACGCCGAAGGTGCCGCGCAGCTCCTCCGCGAGCTTGTCCAGAACTGCTTTTCGTCGTGCCACCAGGACCAGGTTCATGCCGCGTTCCGCCAGCGCACGGGCGTAGGCGGCGCCCAGGCCTTCAGAGGCGCCGGCAACCAACGCCCAGGCGCCGTAGCGCTCCGCGAACCCTGGGCGGAGCCGTCCAGCATTCGTTCGACGTCTTACCATCATCAGACTCCGGTGCATGCGGAGGATAGTATCGGCCGTCTATGCTATCAACCGCGGCCGTGCTCGGCGCAACTTGACCATTCGCAGCACATGGGTACGTCTGGTCGAGTGTGCGTCGGCGGGCGGAGCTGCCGGCGCAAGGCTAAATGCACTCCCGGCCAAGGAACTGGAAACGCGAAACCCGGGTGCCGCTCCCCGTGGCCGGGTCGAGAGCTGCATCGAACTTCGCAACCGCCCTCTCTTGCGCGCCGGCGAATGGCCCAGCCGCTCGCTGACAACCTTGACCGGCGCCCCGGCCTCCAGCAACTCGAGACATGTAAACCCAGACCACGTCTCGGTCGTGTCTATGAGTGGAGGGCAGGGCACGTTGCAATACACGGCGAAACTCCAGTGAGGACCACATGAGAAGCTCAGAGTGGGTGACGACGGTGGATCGGTCTGCGAGAGCACCGGCAAGCGACGGCGAGAAGGTCGCGTGCATCGAAAGACTCTTTAGCCGGCATTACGCGGCGCTGGTAAGGAGCCTTTGCTTCGTCGCGCTCGACCGTGACCTGGCGGCCGACGCAGCCCAAGAGGCCTTCTTCCGGCTATACCTCAAGTGGGACCGGATCTCGGAGTATGAGGATCCGATGGGTTGGGTCTACCGGGTGGCCGTCAACAGGTGCAAGGACCACCGGCGCACCATGGCCCGGGCTGCTCGCCTGCTAGAGCGGATGGCCGGATCCATGGACAGAGACGGCCCCTCCTGGACGCCCGAGATCGAGTTCAAGGACGCGCTGCGCCGGCTTCCCAGCCGCCAGCGCACGGCCGCTGCCCTCCATTATGTCGCCGGACTGTCCGTTGAACAGGTGGCCGCGGCCATGGGCATCTCCGGAGGCGCGGTCAAGAGCCATCTATTCCGAGCACGAGAGTCTCTTCGGGCGCAACTTGGAGCGGGATCATGAACAGGTCAGACGATCACGATTCACTGGAGGGGCGGTTCGAGCAGAACGCTCCCTCCGTCGACGAACGCAAAGACTGGATGGAGGTGAGGTCTCGGATGCTTGAGCACAGCCGCAGGCCGGCCCGGAGACGGCTGCGAGCGGTAGCCATCTCCTTCACGCTTGTAGTACTGGTCGCCGCAGTCGTGGTGGGCGGCGTCGAAGCGTTTACCCACCTGGGCGGACACGGTCAGACGATCATCTTTGGAGGCGACACCACGACCGCTTCGACCGCCCCGCTGACCTCCACGACATCAACTACGCAGACGGCCGTCTCGTCGACCACCCAGGTGGCGAACTCGATGACCGTCTCGGTCTACTTCACCAGCGGTGAGAAGATCGCGGCCGCTCACCGGATAGTCCCCAAAACCCTGGAGACCGGCAAGGCCGCCATGCTGGCATTGCTCCAAGGGCCAACCGCCGACGAGACCGCCGCCGGGCTGGTAGGGGCGATACCTCAGGGCACCCGCTTTCTGGGCCTCACCATCGAGAACGGTGTGGCCACCGTCAACCTCTCCAAAGAGTACGAATCCGGCGGGGGAAGCCTGTCGATGTTCATGCGGATCGCCCAAGTGGTCTACACCCTCACCCAGTTTCCCACCGTGAGCGAGGTCAGCTTCCAGCTGGATGGCCAGCCGGTGACGGCCCTTGGGGGCGAGGGCATCATCCTCGACCATCCGGTGGGCCGGGCCGACTACGAGGACATGACCCCGGCCATCCTGGTGGAATCGCCGGCGCTGGGCGACATCGTCACCAGTCCCGTGCACATCACCGGCTCAGCCAACACGTTCGAGGCCACCTTTGTGGTGGAGCTGCTGGACGCGAACGGCCAGGTCGTCGCAGAGAAGCAGGTGATGGCCACGTCCGGCACCGGGACGCGCGGCACCTTCGCGGTAGATGTGCCTTTCACGGTGGATCGGGCCGGTAATGGTACCTTGAAGGTGTTCGAACAATCGGCCAAGGACGGCTCGCCCATCAACGCTGTGGACATCCCGATCAAGCTCGCAAAGTAAGAGCTTTGGTAAATGAAATCGTGACTTCCAGACCAAGATACGAGCCGCCCTGGACCGCCGCGCGTCCTGAGACTTCAGTGGGCGTGCCCGGGTTGCGATGTCTAAGGATCTCCCGTACTGCCCGCAGTGGGTGGCGCTGTCCCAGGTCTTGATGCGAGAATGGCGCGAGCCGGCGAGGAAACCGACCCAACCATCT
>JADGPI010000247.1 GCA_017882525.1 Thermoleophilia bacterium | reverse complement strand
TTTGTGGCGGTCTCGGCTACGCTAACCGAACCAGTCAACTGAGGCCGACAGCGAGCTCTTCCCGCTGTTCGACACCCAAGCGACTTCCCCTGTGCAGTCCGGTTGTGGAAGACGCTTCCAGGAGGCCGCGCGAACTCGCCGCTCACGAGACCGCATTGGTCCCCGGGCCCTGAGGGTACCACCAGGTATTTCAGGTCCGGCGCCATACTGCCGATGTATCTTAGGACGGACATTTTTGGGAGTGGTTATGGATAGCCTTTCGCACGCCGATGCGGAGATCATGATCGTCGATGATGAACCGAGCGTGGTTCGTTTCCTAACCCGCGCGCTAAAGTCGGCCGGATACAAGGATCCCAAAGGATTCACAGACCCGCTCGAGGCCTCAGTCTACCTTGACTCGGCCGATCCGGACCTCATCACCCTCGACATGTGCATGCCCGGTCTTGACGGTTACGGCCTGCTCAAGGCGCTGGGGGCGAAACGCTCCCCGGACACCTTTCTGCCTGTGCTTGCCATCAGCGCTCTCGATGACTTCGAAGCGAGGGAGAAGGCCATCAAGGCCGGAGCCAAGGATTTCCTCGTAAAACCCATCTCGGTCGACGAGTTCCTGCTTCATGTGTACTCGCTCCTAGACACTCGTTTCCTCGAGCGGCGGCTGAAAGAGACCCGCCACGTTCTTGAGGGCCTGGTGCGCGAGCGTACCTCCGAACTGGGGCGAGCCAACCTGGAAACGATCGAACGTTTGGCCCGCGTGGCCGAGCTACGTGATGATGCCACCGGTAAACACACCCACCGGGTAGCCCGTCTGAGTGCTCTCCTCGCTCAGGAGTTGCATCTCCCGCCTGAGGAGGTGGATCTCATCCTGCGTGCTGCCCCTCTCCACGACGTGGGCAAGGTGGCGATAGAGGACGAGGTCCTATTGAAGAAGGGTGCGTTTTCCGCTGAGGAACGGGGAGTGATGCGTGAACACGCCCTCCGGGGAGCGCAGCTCCTTGGCGGGGGCAGGTCCGATCTCATGAAGATGGCCGAGCAGATCGCCGCCGCCCACCACGAGCGCTGGGATGGGCACGGATATCCTTGTGGCCTGAGCGGGGATGAGATCCCCATTGCCGCACGCATCGTCGCGGTGGCTGATGCTTATGATGCTCTCACCAACGTGCGTCCCTATAAGGAGGCGTGGTCCGTCGCGGAGGCGATGGCGGACATAGAGCTCGAACGAGGTGCTCAGTTCGACCCCCAAGTGGTGGACGCGCTCGGGCGGGTCCACCAAGCTCACCTGTGTACAGACCCCCGATCGAGCACCGATTGGGGAGCAACGGCCGGCCGTATCGGGTAAGCAGCCTCGCACTGGCCGACCACACTGCCGTGACAGCGTCATGATCGGCTTGGTCAATCACTCGTGCGGTGCCGATACAGGCGTCCGGCGAGCGGCACACAAATAGCCAGTGCTCCGGTCGCTGTTGGTCGACGGCATCAACGACATCCTGCGCGTCGGCTTACCGACTCTGTTCAAGTCTCGCGACGAGCGGGTACAGACGTCTCGCCTACGACTGGCGCAAGCAATCGATATATGTGGAGGTCTATCGTGGAGCGAAACAAGAACGGCGAGTTCAACTGGGTGGATCTTTCGGCGCGGGATTTCGAGGGGCAGAGCAAGTTCTATGAGACCCTCCTCGGGTGGAAGCCCACCGACGTGCCGCTAGGGGAGGGCATGGTATACCGGATGTTCAAAGCCGACGGGCACACGGTGGCCGGCATGGCGCAGCTCTCAGCAGAGCTGATGCAGCAAGGACAGCCGAGCGCCTGGAACACATATGTCGCCGCCGATGATATCGACGCGACGGTCGCCAAAGCTGTCGAATTGGGCGCCACCGTATTCATGCCGCCCGCGGACGTGCCAGGGGACGCAGGCAGGATCGCCGCCATCAAGGATCCTACCGGCGCTTATATCTTCTTCTGGAAGCCCAGCGGTTATGACGACTCAATGGAGTACATGCTCCCGGGTACGCTCTCTTGGAACGATCTCGGTACCCGCGATCCTCAGAGGGCCATCGACTTCTATAGCAAGCTCCTGGGCTGGGATGTGCAGCCGATGACCGAAGGGCCTATGCCGTACTGGGTGGTGAACGTCAACGGTAAAGGTGAAGGCGGCATCATGCCGATGCCGGGGATGGTGCCCGCCGAGGTTCCTGCCTACTGGCTGCCGTATTTCGGCTCGGCAGACCTCTCGGCAAGCGTGGCCAAGGCTGTGGAGCTCGGAGCGAACGTACTCTCGGCGCCCATGGAGGTGCCAGACATGGTGGCGTTCGCAGTGCTGGCGGATCCGGCAGGCGCCACCTTCGCGCTCATGCAGCCCCTGCGGAAAGCCTGAGCTACTTATTAGGCGCCTGAAGGGGTGCAGGGCGTCTCGGCCTTTCGAGACGTGGTGACCAAGCGAGAAGAAACAGAAACAGAAACGCCGGCCCGAAGGCCGGCGTTTCTGAGGTATCGCTTGTGGGCTACTGTTACCAGCTGTTGCCGCCGCCGTAGCCGCCGCCACCCGAGCGCGGTGCTCTGGGCACTTGTTCCTTGGCAACGTCGACTTTGAGGGCGCGACCGTCGAGCTGAGTGCCGTCGAGAGCGCCTTTCGCCGTTTGGGCTTCTTCGGCCGATCCCATTTCCACGAAACCGAAGCCTTTGGGGCGTCCGGAATCACGGTCTACAATGAGATTCACCGAGGACACCGCACCGTGCGGCTCGAAAGCTGTTCTCAGGCTCGCCTCGGACGTCTCATAACTGAGATTGCCCACGTACAGTTTTGCTGAATTCACTAGATCCTCCATGAACGGAGTTATATTGCGACACACGAAAGGGCAAGACTGAAGACTACGCGGGGAGGTTGAGAAGCTCGGCGCTGAGCCTGGAGAGGATTCCAAACGAATGCTTGACGGCAGTATAGCATGTCGCAAGCCAAAGCTCCACGGACCGACGTCTCCGGGCGGTGGAGGGCGTTCCGTGATTTCGAGCTAGCCTTCGCTCCGATCTAGCCTTTGCCGGCGATCGTAGAACACTCTTCCGTTTAAGCGCGGCGACGGAGTCGCCGAGGAGAGATCCCAGTTGAGCACCACATAGCCGTGCCACATGCGGGGACCAAAGGTCTTGCCCTGCTCGTCGTGGCGCCCCGCGACCTCGACGGCGGCGTCCGGTATCTTGGCTGCCAGCACAATGACGGACCTGGCCCCAGGCATGTGATCTCTGGGGCGCCCGCCTTCCGGCCCGTCTGCAAGACGCTCTGCCGGGGCCACGACTTCTTCGGCGAAACTTTCGGCCTTACGACGCTGAGACGACCTCGGGCTCGGGGGACTCCTGCCCTTCTCTTCTCTGTTTCCCCGCGAGTGAAACCAGCGCAGCCACGAGGGCCAAGGCGGCCCCCGCAACCATGGCCTCCCGATATCCGGACGCGAACGCCCGCGCGCTGGAGACGCCCGCACTCTCGCCAAGTAGTATGACGCGTCCCCCGGCGGGGCCCAACTTCGAGGCGGCAATGGCGCCGAGCATGGCTATGGATAGCCCTTGCCCGCAGTAGCCCACGGTGAAGCGAACCCCCGAGGCCACGCCCAGCTCAGACCGGCCGACAGATCCCATGATCGCAGAGAGGTTGGGAGCGACGAAGAAGGCCGTGCCCAGACCCAAGGTGGCCAGGGCGGCAAGGACCCGCCAGGCCGAGGTCGAGCCGGACACGAGGGCCAACTGCCCCGTTCCGGCCGCCACGAGGACCATGCCCGCGGCGGCGAGACCGTGAGGGCCGACTCGGTCGGAGAGCCGGCCGGCGAATGGGGCGACGGCCGTCGTCATGGCCGGCTGAATGAGCAAGACAAGCCCGGCCTGTTGGGCTGAGTGCCGTTGGACGACCTCCAAGAAGACGGCCGTGAAGATAGTCACCCCGTAAGTGGCACCGGAGAAGAAGAACGCGGTAGCGCTCGCTGCCGCGAAGACGCGATTGTGCCGAAAGAGGTCGAGGTCAAGGAAGGGGTCGTCCACTCGGTCCTCGACGATGAAGAACACCGTGGCCAAGACGACCGCCGCGGCAAGGAGTCCGATAGTCCGCCCGTTCACCCAACCCCACAACGGTGAGAAGATCAAGGGCACGAACAGGGCGGCGAGCGCTGACCCCAAAAGTGCCGCGCCTGTGGCGTCGATTCGGTGGATGACTGGGCCGATGCCCGTTCGCACGTGCTCGGCCACTCTATCTCGTCGCTCAGCCCCGAGGAGATCCCAGCCGGCGCTGAGGGTCGCGGCCGCCACTGGCACATTGAGCAGGAATATCCAGCGCCAGTCAAGATGCGTCACGATGAGGCCTCCCAACGGCGGACCCAGAGTGAGCCCGATGGTGGCCACCATGACGTTGAGGCCGATTGCCCGGCCACGCTCCGCGGGAGGGAACGCCATGGTAACGATGGCGGCGCTCGTTGTGATGGGTAACGCGGCCCCCGCTCCTTGGAAACCTCGCGCTATGACGAGAAAGAGTCCGTTAGGCGAAAGCGCAGCGACCACTGAGAAGAGGCCAAAAAGGAGGACGCCCACCATGTAGACGCGCACGGGGCCGTGTCTGTCGGACAGGCGTCCGATTGGGACCACGAGAACGGTGACGACCAGGATGTAGGCCGCTTGGACCCAGAGCGCTTCGCTGAACGAGAGCCGCAGATGGGGACCTATGGCCGGCAAAGCCACGGCCACGATGCTCGAGTCGAGGGTCGCCATGAATATGCCCACCGAGGCAATAATGAGCACGCGCCACCGGCTCCGCCCCAACTCAGACGTGTTGTGTCCCTCGATCGTGGAAATGTCTTGCAACCGGCAGTCGCTCCGATCTAACCAGGACGGCGGCAGTCACCGCCGTTTGACTGCCATTCTATCTCGTCGGCTCCGCGTCCTCCGTCGGCTCCACCGATAGATGCGGCAGGCGGCGGTCTACTGGGCCGGGCAGCCACCAGTTGGCTTTGCCGAAGAGATGCATCAAGGCCGGCACGAGAAAGGTGCGCAGTATGAAGGCGTCGAGAAGCACCGCGGAAGCAAGTCCGATGCCGAATTCGGCGATCACTCTCTGGCCGCCGAAGACGAAAGCCCCGAAGACGCTGATCATGATGGCGGCGGCGGCGGTGATCACACGCCCTGTGGTTGCCTGCCCCGCGATGACCGCATGACGGTTGTCGCGCGTGTGGACCCACTCCTCGTGCATGCGGCTCACCAGGAACACCTGGTAGTCCATCGAAAGGCCGAACAGCACCGCCAGCATGAGCACCGGCAGAAACGCCTCCACTGGTCCGGCCCGGCCAAGCCCCAGCCGGTCGGAGCCCCAGCCCCACTGGAAGAAGGCGACAACGACCCCGAAGCTGGCCGCCGCCGCGATGAGGTTCATGACCGCGGCCGTGGCGGGGATGAGCAGGCTCCGGAAGGCGATGAGTAACAAAAGGAAGCCGAGAGCGACGATGACGCCTATGAACAGCGGCAGCTTTGAGGTGACGATGGTGGCGAAGTCGTCGAAGATGGCCGTGCCTCCGCCTACGAGTACGCGTAGACCGCTACCCTTTTCGGCCGCTGGTATCACCTGGGTTCGCAGATGGGTGATGAGGTCGCTGGTGCGCGCGTCCTGGGGCGAGGTGGTGGGGATGACCTGGACGATGGCCACCTTCGCCCCCGGCAGGGAGGGAAAGGGCACGACCGCGGCCACGCCGCTCTCGCTCTCCAGAACCTTTGTCAGCCGCCCGAGAGCCGCGCTGTCGGCCGGCGAGCCGACCTGCGCCACGAGGAGCAACGGACCGTTGAAGCCCGGACCAAAGCCCTGAGCCAGGAGGTCGTACGCCTTGCGGGTCGTCGAGGAGGCGGGGTCATTACCGGCGTCCGATAGGCCCAACCGCAGAGCGGCGAAAGGACTGGCAAGCACGAGCATGACGATCAGTGCACTCGTCGCGAGGATGACCGGGCGCCGGGAGACGAAGCCCGCCAGGCGTGCCCAGGGACCGCGGCCGTAGCCGTCCTGCGGCCCGTTCTCAGCGAGACTGCGCCGCTCGCGCCGGCTGAGCACACGCTGACCCATGAAGCCCAGCAGCGCGGGCAAGAGCGTCAGGGCCGTAAGGATGGTCAGCGCGACGGCGAGGACAGAGGCGAAGGCCAGACCGTTGAATGTGGACAGGCGGAGCACCAGCATGCCGAGCAGTGCGATGCAAACGGTCCCCCCAGCGAAGAGTACCGCGCGGCCGGCGGTGTTCAGCGCTCGCACCGCCGCTTCTTCGGGAGGCATGCCGGCCTTGAGCCCTTGGCGGAATCTGGTGACGATGAAGAGTGCGTAGTCGATGCCTACGCCCAGTCCGATGAGAATGGCGAGCGTCGGCGCTATCGGACTGAGGGTGGCGGCGTGCGAGAGAAGGTCGACGCCGAAGGTCGTCATGGCCAACGCCACCCCGGCCGTGATCAGGGGCAGTGCCATGCCTATCAGCGAACCGAAAGCGATCAGGATGATGACCGCCGCGGCGACCAGGCCAATAGCCTCACTGCTCGAAAGCGACGCCTGGTTGGCAGACTCGATGGCCTGGCCGCCCACGTCGACCTGCAGGTTTGCCGTGCGCGCCCCGTTGACGAGGCTGATCACGTGGACGATATCCTGCTTGGGCAGCGACATAGCCAGCCCGGTGAACGTGACCGTGGCGTAGGCGGTCTTGCCGTCCTTGCTGATCTGCACGGCACCGTTCGGGCCATACGGGCTGCTCACGGCCGCCACCGAAGGCGCAACCGCGACTTCCTTGAGCAGGGACTGCATGCGTGCCTGCACCGCCGGGTCGTTGACCGAGCCGCTGGGCGTATGCCAGACGATCGTGTCCGAGTCTCCCGCCTGTTGGGGAAGGGCAGAACTGAGCAGATTGAGCGCGCGCGCCGACTCGGTGCCAGGCAAGGTGAACGAGTTGGAGTAGGCGCTGCCGACCGCGCGCTCGATGCCGATCACTGAGAACAGCACTACCAGCCAGGCGATAACGACGACGAAGCGGTGCCGGTAGCACCAGCGGGCTAATCGGGACACGTTTGTCTCCTTGCAGGGCTCGAACGGCGTCAGATCTCATTACGAAACAGAATAGTACCGTTTCGCAAGGGCGTATAATAGCAAAGCTGCATACAACTGGGGCGGAGATCGATGACTGATCCTGAGAGAAGACTTACGGAGGGGGAGACCGGCCGCCAGACTAAGGGGCGCCCCTTCGACCGCTCGCGCGGTGAGGCCATCCTTGAGGCCGCTCTCGAGGTTCTGAGCGAGTCCGGATACGACCGCATGACGATGGACATGGTCGCCGCGCGGGCACGGGCGGGGAAAGGCGCTCTCTATCGTCGCTGGCCATCCAAGGCGGAACTGGTGGTGGACGCCCTGGCCTTCCAGCATCCAACTCTGCTCGACCCGGACACCGGCTCACTGCTGGGCGACCTCGAGGGGCTTCTCTCGTGCAAGGAGCCGAGCGATGGAGACTTCTTCAAGACCAGCATCGTCGCCGGGCTGGCCACGGCCTGCAGCCGCGACCCTGAGCTTGCAGGCGCCTTCCGCGAGTGGTTCCTCGAGACCGGCTATGGGGTGCTTCGGCTTATCCTCGAGCGTGCCGTGGACAGGGGAGAGATCCCCAAGGAACGGGACCTGGAACTGATAATCGAAATCGTGCCGGCGCTTTTCGTCTCCCGACTGCTGACCAGCGGCAAGCCGCCGGACCTTGCCTTCGCCCGCCGGATCGTCGACGAGGTCATCTATCCTCTCGCCACCGCACCGGTACCCGTGAGGCCGGTCGCAAAAGGGCCGCTGGAGCAGGTACCGTTGGCGGGACCTCCGGAGTAAGGAAAGACCGGACAGACTTGATCGGTCTCGCAACCCGTCTAGGTGAGCGACCGCAAATACGTGCGTGAGGCCCCGGCCGTCAGCTACTGAGCCGGGACTGAGCCTGGCGCCTCGGAATGGCAACCGAGCCTGCTGGTTTCGCTTGAAAGTCGAGCGGTAGGCCCGATGGCCTCGGCGACCGTGCGCCGCCCGCGATAGATTCTCATTTCCCATGTCAAGGGAAAGGGACCCTGCGGCGTGTGTAGCAATGGATCGATGAAACTCAAAGGGGTCACATGAGGAGACGAGGATGGCGGTCGGCAGCGGAGTCCTTGCTGACGAGCCGGGTTCGGTTCGGATGATCGCGCCCGCCGCTTGCACGGGGGAGCGGGTGGGCCAGGCGGGTTTTGAACTGGTCTTCCACAATCATTACCGTCGCCTGGTTCGCAGTCTAGCCGTGGCCTGTGGGAACGAGGACCTTGCGGCCGATGTGGTCCAGCAAGCCTTCGTGCAGCTGTGGGCAAACTGGTCGCGGATAAGCCGGTATGAGTCACCGGCAGGCTGGGTCGCCCGAGTGGCCATCTCTCGGCTCCGCGATCATCAGCGGTCTGTGCGCAGGCTGGCATCGGCCCTTCTGCGGCTCGGGCGGCAAAGTGATTTGGACGGTGCAAGCCCTGGTGAGCGCTTGGAAATCACCGCGGCTCTCGCTCGGCTACCGCTGCGTCAACGCCTGGCCGTCGTTCTCTACTACCTGGACGACCGCCCCATTGCGCAAGTCGCAAGTCTCATGGGCGTTTCTGAAGGAACCGTGAACCGACATCTATTCCGGGCGCGGGAAGCTCTGCGCTCCTACCTCGAGGAGGCGTGATGGACCGAGAAGAGGAACGTCTGCGGGCGGCGCTGGATCAGGCCGCCCCGGAGGTGGATGAAGCCGGAGTCATGGAATCTGTGGTGCGAAAAGGCAGGGCTTTGCGGAAGCGGCGGCGCTTGGGGCGTGGCGGAGCCGTCGCCCTAGTTATCGTCCTGCTGGCATTCACGGGGTTCGGCATCTCCCGGTTGCTCGACGACCTGCGGGCGCTGCCCGGGGTGGCTGTCTCGTCACCTCAGCCTGCGCCCGGGGGTAGCTCTCCATCCATGCCGGCGACCGGCGACACTACGAGCTCCTTGGCCGACACCACGACCACAGTCTCGGTGAGTACGACCTCCACGGTGTCTAGCGAAGCTCCGCCCCCGCCACTCTCTGGGCCAACGACCACGAGTCAGCCGGGAACCACGATAGAGTACCGGAACACTCAGTACGGCTTCAGTTTCGCACTGCCTCTGGGGTGGGAGGGATACAGCATCGTGTCTGAGCAGTGGGAGGGCTTTCCAGTCGACACCAACGGCGCAGGCCCGTCGAGCGTGGGAGTCTACGGCCCGGAGATCCTTATCAGGCATCCAAAGTCGACGTCCGCCAGTCCGCGACAAGATATTCCGGTCATGGTTTTCACCATCGCCCAATGGGATTTGATTCAGCAAGAGCAGTTCCACGTGGGAGCCGCGCCGATAAACCCGAGCGAGCTTGGGCGCAACGTGAAATACGTGTTCGCGCTTCCCGCACGTTATAACTACGCTTTCCCAACGGGGTACCAAGAGGTGGAAAAGATCCTTGAGGGTAAGCCGCTTCGCGGGTTCTAATTCTAGAGTCGGGGCGGACGCAGCATCACGATGGGCGCGCAGATCCGTTTGTCTCTTCGGCCAGCGGCTGCAGGAACTGGCTGGTGTAGAGTTCGTCGTAGAAGCCGTGGGCGGCCAGCAGCTCCTCGTGGGTGCCTTGTTCGATGATGCGGCCGTGATCCATCACAAGGATCGTGTCGGCGCCGCGGATTGTCGAGAGCCTGTGGGCGATCACGAAACTGGTGCGGTCCTTCATCAGCTCCGCCATGGCCTCCTGGATCAGCACCTCAGTACGAGTGTCCACTGAGCTCGTGGCCTCGTCCAGGATCAGGATCTGGGGATCGGCGAGGATGGCGCGGGCGATCGTGAGGAGCTGTTTCTCTCCCGCCGACACTGTGGTGGCGTCTTCGTCGAGCACCGTGTCGTAACCATCGGGGAGCGCCCGGGCAAAGTGATCTACGCGCGCGGCGCGGGCAGCGGCCTTGACCTCCTCGTCGGTGGCTCCTTCGCGGCCGTAGCCGATGTTGTCGCGGATAGTGCCGGTGAACAGCCAGGCGTCCTGAAGCACCATGCCGAATAGGCGGCGCAGGTCGCTGCGGGTCATCTGGTACGTGTCCACGCCGTCGATGAAGATGTGGCCGCTGTCGATGTCGTAAAAGCGCAGAAGCAGATTCACGAGCGTCGTCTTGCCGGCGCCGGTGGGTCCCACGATGGCCACGGTAGCGCCGGCTTTCACGTCCAGGTTCAGGTCTTCGATGAGCGGCGTATCGGGGAGGTAGCGGAACGACACGCCATCCAGCGTGACGTGCCCCCGTGTCTGGGAGAGGACGACCGGCTCGGCGGGGTCTGGCTCTTCTTCCGACTCGTCCAGCAGCTCGAAGACCCGCTCGGCCGACGCCGCCGTGCTCTGCAGCACGTTCATGATGCTGGCCGTCTGCGTGATTGGCATCGTGAACTGCCGCGCATACTGGATAAACGCCTGCACACCACCAAGGCTGATACGGCCCGTGGCCACGCCCAAGCCTCCGACCACCGCTATGGCCACGTAGTTGAGGTTGCCGACCACGTTCATGACCGGCTGGATGATCCCGGAGATGAACTGCGCCTTGAAGCTCGCCTGGAAGAGCTGCTCGTTCTGCTCGTCGAAGCGGCCTATCGCCTCCTGCTGCCGCCCGAAGACCTTGACCACATTGTGGCCACTGAACATCTCTTCCACATGACCGTTCAACTCGCCGGTACGTTCCCACTGCGCGGCGAACTGCTTCTGCGAGCGTTTGGCGATGAATATAGTGATCACGAACGAGATCGGCACGGTGAGGAGAGAGATGGCAGCGAGCAGCGGACTGATCGTGAGCATCATGACGAGCACCCCGACGATAGTCAGAGCGGCGGTGATCAGCTGCGTGAGGCTTTGCTGCAACGACTGGGAGATGTTGTCGATATCGTTGGTCATGCGACTGAGCACATCGCCACGGGCGTGCTCGTCGAAGTACTTGAGCGGCAGGCGCGCAAGCTTCTCGTCCACGCGCTGGCGTAGTCGGTAGACGGTGCGTTGGGCCACCCCGGCCATGATGTATTGCTGTAGCCAGCCGAAAGCCGCGCTGGCCAGGTAGAGGCCGACGAGGATAAGCAGGATCCTGCCCAATGCGTGGAAGTCGACGCCGGAGCCGGGATGCAGGTGCATCGCGGAGAACATCTTGGCCAGCGTGTTCTCGCCCTTGGCCTTGAGCCCGGCGATGGCTTGCGCCTGCGTCACGCCCGCCGGCAGCTGCTTGCTGACGACGCCCTCAAAGAGGATGTTGGTGGCGTTGCCGAGGATCTTCGGCCCGAGGACGGAGAATGTCACACTCACCACGCTCAGCGCGAGGACGACGGAGATACGCATATGGTCAGGCTTAAGCATAGCGGCCAGTCGTTTGATGGCGCCCTTGAAGTCCTTGGGCTTCTCCGCCGGTATCATTAGGGCGTGGCCGGGCGGGCCGCCACCACCCGGGCGGCCGGGGCGGAACCCTCTACCGGGAGGGCCGGATTGACTGGGATTCCTCATGGTGCCTGGTCTCCGTCGAGCTGAGAGGAGACGATCTCGCGGTAGGTTTCGCTCGTCTTCAGCAGTTCCTCGTGGGTGCCCATGCCGGCGATCGTGCCGTTCTCGAGCACTATGATCCGGTCGGCGTGCATGATGGTGCCAACGCGCTGGGCGACGATGATGACGGTGGCGCCGGCCGTCTCGCGCTTGAGGGCGCTACGGAGCAGCCCGTCCGTCTTGAAGTCGAGGGCCGAGAAACTGTCGTCGAAGATGAATACCTGGGGACGCTTTGCCAGAGCTCGGGCGATGGCCAAGCGCTGGCGCTGCCCACCCGACACGTTGGCTCCGCCTTGAGTGACGGGCGCCTCGAGCTGTTCCGGCATCTCGGCGACGAACTCGCCGCCCTGGGCTATCTCGAGCAGATGCCAGAGCTCCTCGTCCGCGGCATCCGGGTTCCCGTAGCGCAAGTTGCTGGCGACGGTACCGCTGAACAGGAACGACTTCTGCGGCACCAGGCCTATCCTGTGCCAGAGTTCCTGGCGTCCCATCTCCCGCACGTCGATGCCGTCCAAACGGACCTTACCGCCGGTCACGTCGTAGAAGCGCGGGATGAGGTTGATGAGCGTGGACTTCCCGCTGCCGGTGCTGCCCACGATCGCGGTCGTCTCGCCGGGGAGCGCCGCGAAGGTGACGCCGCTGAGAACCGGCTCCTCGGCACCCGGATAACGGAACTCCACGTCCTCGAACTCCACGAGTCCCCGGACCGGCACATTCTCCGCGGGAAACTCGGGGTCGTTGATGGTGGGTTCCGTATCCAACACCTGCTGGATGCGGTCGGCCGACGCTGCCGCTCGAGGCACCATCACGAACATGATGGTCGCCATGAGGACCGAGAGCAGGATCTGCATCACGTAGGTGAAGAACGCGGTGAGGTCGCCGATAGGCATTCCGTGGTTGGCCACCTGGAGGCTCCCGAACCACATGATCGCGAGGGTGGAGAAGTTGAGGATGGCGGTGAGCATGGGAAGCATCAGCGCGAAAAGACGGGTGACTTTGAGAGTGGTGTCTGTGAGGTCGACGCTGGCCAGGTCGAAACGTCGCTCCTCGTACTTGGTGCGATCGAAAGCGCGGATGACGCGCACGCCGCTCAGCGTCTCGCGAGTCACCTGGTTGATGCGGTCGATCTTGACCTGCATGCCGCGGAACAGCGGCAACGCCTTTCGCACCACCAGGCCGATGAAGACGCCCATCACAGGCACGGCCGCGAGGATAACGCCGGAAAGAGGCACGTTGAGGCGAAGCGCCAGTATGATCCCGCCGATGACAGTGATAGGGGCCGCGATGATCACGTTGAGCGCCATCAGCACGACCATCTGCACCTGTTGCACGTCGTTGGTGGTCCGCGTGGTCAGGGATGGCGTGCCGAATCGATTCAGCTCGGACAGCGAGAAGCTCTCGACCTTGCGGAACAGTGCACCCCGCACGTCGCGGCCAAACGCCATCGCTGTCTTGGAGCCCCAATACACCGCCACGATGGATGCGATCGCGAACACCAGCGTGACGCCCAACATGATACCGCCCACGATTATGATGTAGGTGGTGTCGCCCTTGACGACGCCGTTGTTGATGATGTCCGCATTGAGCGTGGGTAGGTAGAGGTTCGCGACCGCCTGCGCGAGCACCAGGATGAAAACCAGGGCGAGCTGCCGCCGATACGGCCTGAGTCTGTCTCTCAGAAGCCTGAGCACTACTCTGCCGCACCTACCTCGCCGCAAGCCAGGTGTGCGCCGGCGGCCGCGGGGCGCTCGTGCTCGTTCGACTGCTCAGCAGCTGCGGCGAGGACGCGCGCGAACGTGTCCGCCAGCTCGTCAAGCAGCCGCGTCAGCTCGCACCGGTCGGCGTCCGGTAGCGTGCCGATGGTCTGATCCACGTATTCCAACGCCACCGCGCTCAGCTCTCGCTCTTGGTCGCGCCCCGCGGGTGTCAGGTAGACACGGGTCAAGCGCTGGTCTACCGGGTCGGGCTTTCGTGCCACAGTTCCGGCCTTCTCCATCACCTGAAGCATCCTGGTCACCGTGGGCCGAGCCACATGGAGCATCTGCGCCAG
>JADGPI010000246.1 GCA_017882525.1 Thermoleophilia bacterium | reverse complement strand
TTGGGCGCGCCCGCCGACAACTCCTTCATGTTCCCGGGGTACTCGGAAGGCGGCATTTCAGGCAGCTTGGACAACTCCGCTGCGGGATTCCGGTGGGCCTACCGGATGTTCCCGCGGGGCGGCGCCACCCGCAACACGCATCATTCCCCCGAAGGCCAGCTCGTCCCGCGCCTCCGCATCCCGGAGGCCATGCTCCACGAGAAACTGACGTGGAGAGGCAAGGGCTTTTGTGGATCGTCGATCCAGAGCCAATTCCAGAGATACGAATATCCGGCGCAAGGTTACCCTCATGTGGGCATGTACTATCGATACGGTGGCTCATTTTTCGGCACGATGACCGAGACCAACCGCTACGTGAAGGCCTACCAGACCGACAAGGTGCCCTTCGTGGTCAACCAGTCCATCTGGCTGGAGGGTGAGGCCAAGTTCGCCGATGTGATCCTGCCGGCCTGCACGAACTTCGAACGGGTCGATATCAGCGAGTTCGCATCCGCCGCCGGCTACTGCCCCGATGGTTACAGCCAGACGAACCACCGCATGATCGTGCTCCAGAAGAAGTGCATAGAGCCGCTGGGCGAGAGCAAGTCGGACTACGCCATCTTCGCCGAACTCGCCAAGCGTTTGGGTGTCTACGAGATGTTCACCATGGGCGGCAAAGACGAGTACGACTGGGTCAAACAGGTCTTCAACGCCAGCGATCTGCCGGAGCGCGTGAGCTGGGAGGAGTTCGAGAAGAAGGGCTACTACGTCGTCCCGGTGCCCACGGACCAAGTCCCGACTCCGGCGCTGCGTTGGTTCGCCGAAGGCCGCAGACGGGACACTCCGGACTGGGGCCCTCCCCCGTGGGACACGGTAAAGCTCGAGGGATTGCAGACCACGAGTGGCAAGATCGAGTTCGTCAGCTCCAGCCTAAAACGCTTGGAAGAGACCGGCACCACCGACCCCGAACGTCCGGTGATGGGCCCGCAGCACATCGAGTCCTGGGAGGGCCACCACACCACGGAGCGGTACCAGAAGTTTCCACTGCAGATGGTCTCTCCGCATCCAAGGTTCAGCTTCCACACGATGGGAGACGCCAAGGATTCCTGGACCAACGATGTCAAAGACCACCGCGTGCTCAAGGAAGACGGCCGCTGGTACTGGATAATGAGGCTGAACAGCGCGGATGCGACGGCTCGAGGCATCGAGGACGGCGACTTGATCCGCGCGTTCAACGACCGCGGTTCGGTCATCTTGGCGGTGCAGGTGACAGAACGGGTGCCCCCCGGCACCGCGCACTCGTACGAGTCGTGCGGCGACTACGATCCCATCGGCAAGCCGGGCGAGTCGCCGGACCGTGCCGGCTGCGTGAACATCCTCACCTCCAAACGCTTCATAACACCGACCTCGACTGCCATGGCGAACAACTCCTGTCTCATCCAGGTGGAGAGGTGGGAGAACGACGCCGCGGAGTAGTTTCGCCGTCCTGCCGGAGTTGAGGCCACGAGCACCGCACTCGATGTGCTCGAGCAAGCTGGGATACGCCCGCTCTTCTACGTTCGGACTGAATCCGGCGTAACCTTCGACGATCTGGGGCCGGCCCTGGCACTGATGACCTAAGTCTCCGCCCCCCCGCCTCTTTGCCTGCGCTTGACGGGTCGAGGGGGCATGTGAGACGTTTGCTTGGACCGTTTGTATGCCCACAAATCATGCACCGGGATCTTGCGCGCCCGGACGACGCGTACCTGGTCCGAACGTGCTGGATGAAAGGATGGAACCGTGCTAAAGCGCTTGGTCCTTGGTTCGCTCGTTTCGATCGTGCTTGTGCTCGTCTTGGCGCTGCCCGCTTCGGCGTCACCGCAGTTTACGGACATCAGCACCTCTCCCTACCAGAATGCCATTACCAGCTTGTCGAGTCTGGGGATCGTGTCCGGCTACGGCGACACCTTCAAGCCGGACAACCCACTTATGCGCCAGCAGTTCGCCAAGATGGCCTCGCTCGCCATGGGCTACACGATCACCACCGCAAACGTGTCGACCTTCAAGGACACCCCCGCCGCATCCGCCACCGATCCACTTTATCCGGGCAGTTACGTGGCGGTCGCATCCAAGAACCACATCATCGAGGGCTACCCGGACAACACGTTCCGCTTCTACAACAATCTCACCCGCCAGCAGATGATCACGATCGCGGTCCGCGCGGCTGGTTCGGCGCTCACCACTCCCCCGGAAGACTGGGACGCGGGCGTCCTCAACTACTCCGACCCCACGCATGGCCAGAACATCAAGAAGGCGGAGTACAACGGCCTTCTCGCAGGGATACCGGACCTCCCGTCGTGGGACACCACCAAGAACGCCACCAGGGGCGAGACGGCCCAAGTGCTGTCCCAACTCCTCACCAAAGTCGTGGTCCTCGAGGTAAGCGGGCTCTCCGGCACCAAGAAGCTATCGATGGCGGAACTCAAAGCTTTGCCGGCCACCGAAGGGTATGGCGGCTGGAAGAACCGCATAGGCAACATAACCGCGCCCGCGCTCTATAAAGGAGTCACAATCGGATCCTTGATCGCTCTCGTGGGAGGTGGCACCTCCATCACGGTGTCGGCTTCCGACGGCTACAAGCAACCGCTCTCGGCCAGCCAGTTGAGCGGTGACGTCACGATGTACAACCCGGCCACTGGCGCGACGATCACCGACATCGATGGCCAACTCGCCGTGATCGTAGCCTACTCTGAGAACGGACAGGCTATCGCCTCCGACGTCGGTCCGCTACGTCTCGCCTTTGTCAGTCCGACCGCGGATCAAGTCACGGACGGCAGTCTTTGGGTGAAACTGATCAACGGCCTCGAGGCGAAGTAGAAGACACCGCCGGCCACACCCAGCGCGGCGCGGCGCGCCACCCCGAGACCGCGCGGCGCCGGCCGGTGGCCGACCGGGCGTCGACGTTCGGGCGGCGCCGCAGTATAGTGGGCACCGTTGTCGCACCGCACCCCTGATCTCGCGGGAGACGAAGCATGCCCACCGCCAAGAAGATCGAAGGTTTCTGCGAACGCTCGTCGTGGATAAGACGCATGTTCGAGGAGGGCGACCGCCTCAAAGCCATCCATGGTTGCGAGAACGTCTTCGATTTCAGTCTGGGCAACCCCAATGTGGAGCCTCCGGTCGAATTTCAGCGGGTCCTCGAAGAACTCGTCCACGACCCGGCGCCGGGCCTCCACGGATACATGCCTAATGCCGGCTATACGGAAGCCCGGGAGGCGGTGGCACAGTATCTCACCGATGACCAGCGCGTCGACGTCCCCGCCGCGAACGTGGTCATGACATGTGGGGCCGGCGGAGCTCTGAACGTGATCCTCAAGGCGATCCTCGACCCTGGCGACGAGGTCATCGTCCCGAATCCATACTTCGTCGAGTACTCGTTCTACGTCGATAATCATGGAGGGGTCCTCAAACCGGTTGACACCACCGCGGACTTCGGACTCGACCTCGAGGCCATCGAGGCGGCGATCGGCAAGAGCACGCGGGCGATTCTCATAAACTCCCCGAACAACCCCACTGGGCGCGTGTACCCCGCGGAATCCCTCTCGCGTCTGGGCGAGCTCTTGAGACGCAAGTGCGTGGAGACCGGCCGCATCATCCATCTGGTCTCCGACGAACCATACCGGCGGATCGTGTACGACGGAGTCCGGGTCCCGGCGGTCATGGCGGCCTACGAGAACTCACTTATTGCCAGCAGCTACTCCAAGGAACTCTCGCTCGCCGGCGAGCGCATCGGCTACCTTGCGGCCCACCCGGCCATCCCATGCGTGGAGACTCTCATGGAGGGGCTGATCCTCGCCAACCGCATCCTCGGTTTCGTGAACGCGCCGGCGTTGATGCAACGGGCCGTCACCCGGCTGCAGGGGGTGGGCGTGGACCTGAGCTTGTACGAGCGCAACCGTCGCGTGCTTTACGAAGCACTCGCGGATGCGGGCTACAGGGTGACGCTTCCTGAGGGTGCTTTCTACCTATTCCCCCGCTCGCCCGTGGAAGATGACGTGGCCTTCGCGCGGGAGCTGCTCGAGCACCAGGTGCTCGTCGTTCCCGGAGTGGGCTTTGGCGCCCCGGGCTATTTCCGGATGGCGTATTGCACGGCGCCCGACGTTGTCGATGGCGCTCTCCCTGCCTTGCGTGAGATGGGGGCCAAGTACCGCGGGAAGCGCTGCTAGCCTTCAACACTCGTCTCGCCGCCGGCACAGGCCACGGGCTTGGCTCCGGGTCCGGCATCTCCTCTCGCCGAAGCAGGACCCGCAGAAGAGCGGCCCAGCCGCTGGCTGAGTGCGACCGGCGGCCCGTCTCGACCAAAGTCTACCCCCGGATCCTGTTTGATTCTCCGACGTGCCAGGCATATTATGGTAAACGGTGTTCGGATTACTTACTGACATTTTCTCGAACGATTTATGTTCAAGAAAAGGACGGGGCATGGCATCAGAAACGGCTGGGCTATCGAGACGCGAACGTAGACGCTTAGCGACAAGGGAGGAGATCCTTCAGGCGGCGCGAGAGCTCCTTTTGGAGGTGGGCCCGGAGGAACTCACTCTCCGTCAGGTCGCGAGGAGAGCGGACTTCAGCCCGGCGGCCCTTTACACCTACTTCTCCAGCCGCGACGAGATAGTCGCCTCCCTTCTGGCCGAATCTTTCGATCGACTAGACGCGTACCTGCGCCGCGTTCCTCGAGAGCTTCAACCGGCCGAACGCGTCGTGCAGCTCGGGGTAGCCTACATGGATTTCGCGCACGACAACCCGGTTGACCTGCACTGCATCTTGAGCGCCACCTCACAGGACCTGCCTTTGGGAAGCGGACAAGCGGTGGGACTCGAGGCCGCACGCCTCATCGGGCAGACGTTCCGAGAGGGAGTGGAGAAAGGGGTGTTCGCTCCTAGTGGAGAGCAGTCCGTCGCCGAGATGGCTTACGGCGTATGGGCTCTTGTGCACGGCATGGTCTCGCTGAGCGGAGTCGACCTGGGAGTGGTGGCCGAGGACATGAGCGCCGAACCGCGGCGGGTGCTGGAGGCGTACGTGGCCCGGCTCACAACCAGAGGCGCCGGCACCAGATAGAGAGAGTGAGGAACCACGCCTCAAGAATGTCGTGCCGCCCGGGCCGACCCCCTGGTCGCGAGCCGGCTCGGGGTCGCTGCCCTCGATTGGGGCCGGCTCCCCGTCAAAGCCCGTCGACGATAGTCAACTCCGCTTCTGAAGCACTCATCCGCTGGGTCTTGGCCGGAGCGTATTCCGCCGAGGAATACCACTCGAGAGCCGTCTCGTAGTTGGGGAACTCGACGATGATGACCCGATCGGAGCAGGGACCGCCTTCGAGGACCTCGATCCGTCCCCCGCGTGCGAGGAACCGGCCCCCGAAACGCTCGATGGTGGGAGCCACCATCTGCCGGTATAGCTCGTAACCATCCTTGTCTTCCACCCACACCTTTGCGATCACGTAGGCGGGCATATTGCCTCCTTTCGTGGGAACCGGCAGCTTTGATAGCCTGATTATCATGACCGTAGCTCTTCTCATCGTCAATCCAGCCTCCCGCTCGCACCGCTCGGCGCGGGCGGGGTCCTTGTGTCAGGTTCGCGAGTTCGGACCTCTTTTTCCGGTGGAACGCCGGCCCTCGCTTGGGATACTGTGAGGCCATGGAGACACAGGAAGCCAAATCACCCACGCGCGATGAGATGCTCGACGCGCTCATGACGCGTGACGGATCGTGCGACGGCCTCTTCTTCGCCGCCGTCACTACGACCGGGATCTTCTGCCGGCCGTCATGCCCGGCCCGAAAGCCGCGCCCCCAAAACGTCGAGTTCTATGGCACGGCCCGGGAGGCGCTCATGGCTGGCTTCAGGCCCTGCTCGCGCTGCAGGCCGCTGGAGGAGGCTGGCAAGACACCGGACTGGGTGAGCGGGCTGATCGCGACAGTGGAGGCACATCCGGCTACTAGGGTCCGGGACTCTGAGCTAAAGGCACGTGGACTGGATCCCGCCGTGGTGCGTCGCCATTTTCAGGAATCCTATGGGCTGACGTTTCAGGCATACTCACGCGCTCGCCGCCTTGCGACGGCTTTTGCCGCGATCTCGGAGGGCGCCGGCATCGATGAAGTGGTGTTCAGTCACGGGTGGGGGTCTCATTCGGGATTTCGCGAGGCCTTTGGGAAGGTCATCGGCGTGGCTCCTGGGAAAGTCGCCGCGGCGTCGCGGACGGCAGACGCCGGTGAAGGTCCAGGTTCTTCGACCGACTTCGTCAGTCTCGCTTGGATACAAACACCACTCGGGACGATGGTCGCAGGCGCCACCCCGGACGCAGTCTGCCTCCTCGAATTCGTGGACCGCGGGGCGATCCATGCTCAGCTGGCTACCCTGGGGCGACACTTCGCCGCTCCGTTGCTCCCGGCGGAAAGCCCGCTCATCGAGGGGCTTCGAACGGAGCTCGCCGAGTACTTCGCCGGGAAACGGCGGAGTTTCGATCTGCCCCTGGTGTTCCCCGGGAGTGAATTCCAGCGCCGTGTATGGACTGCCCTCAGGAGCATCCCCTACGGCGAGACCCGCTCCTACGCCGAACTGGCGCACGAGATCGGAGAGCCCAAGGCAGCCCGGGCCGTAGGTAGCGCGAATGGAAAGAATCGCATCGCCATCCTCATCCCGTGCCACCGGGTCATAGCTGCGGATGGATGCCTGGGCGGCTACGGAGGTGGGTTATGGCGAAAGCTCAGGCTGCTCGAGACGGAAGGAGTCAGCCCGCGACCCTAGGCTACTCGACCAGCAAGAACGCGTAGCGATCCATGGCCTGAGTGCGCTCGACCAGTACCTGAGCGGGCAATCCCAGCTTGCGCACCGTGGCGAAAACGTCCACCGCGAGGGCCTCCGGGCACGGTCGCGCCGACCCTGGGTTCTTACAATCGGCACGAGTCGTGACGCATTTGGCGCAGAGAGAGCAGTCACCGGCGAACAAGGCCAGAGTCTTGTAGTAGCCGGCCAGGAAGACCTGGCGCTCCAGTTCCAGCATCTTGGCGTTCGCTTCTCGCTTCCAAGAGCGCGCGTCTTCGCCTGGCGCTAACGTCTTCTCCGTGTGGATCACCGCCACGTGTTCGAAGCAGTGGAACAACTCTCGGCATTCGGAGACACTCGGCGTGTTCGGAGGGCAGCACGCGCGGGTCCCATATTCGTCGCAAGCGTATGAGCATTTGAAGCGGACCCACTGCTCTACGACTACATCCTCCCCAGCGACCCACCGCACGTCCGTGAAGCCCTGGCGCTGCGCAAGGGACTCGATGAGCCGTCTGGAGTCTTCGTCGAACATGGCGCGAGAATACCGGGACCGGCGCCATGGGTCAAACACGCTGAGCGAAACCGCCGGGCCTCACCGCCGGGCCTCACCGCTGGGCCGCACCGCGGGCGAACCGTGCACCGGGTTCAATCCTTCCCGGCGCTCTGGTACTGTGACCCGCACGCCACTTCATCGTTGGAGGTCGGCATGCGTTTCCTCCAGGACCTTTCATTCTCAGCCGTGGCCGCGGGTTTTGTCGCGGTCCTCGTCGGGATCACGAGCTCCGCGATCATAGTATTTCAGGCTGCGAAAGCCCTCGGCGCCTCACCGGTGGAGATCGGCTCATGGATGCTGGCGCTCTGTTTGGCTATGGGGCTGACTTCCATCGGGCTGTCGCTGCGCTACCGGGTGCCGGTTCTTACAGCATGGTCGACACCCGGCGCGGCGATGCTCGTGACGAGCGTCGCCGGGATCTCGATGGCCCATGCCATCGGCGCGTTTATGGTCTGCGCAGCCCTCATCGTCATTGTGGGGGTCACCGGGTGGTTCGATCGCGCCATGCGGCGCATCCCCAAAGCTCTTGGCGCGGCCATGCTCGCGGGCGTGCTCCTGCGCTTCGGACTAGACATCTTTTCGTCCATGCAGACTCAGTTCGTCCTGGTGTTTGGGATGTTCGCCGTGTACCTGGTGACGCGCCGTCTGTGGCCTCGCTACGCCGTGCCCTCGGTCCTCGTGGCGGGGGTCGCCATCGCCGCGGCCCGCCACCAGTTGCACTTCGCCGGGATCGAGGTCCAGCTCGCTCATCCTGTCTTCATCTCGCCTCACTTCTCGTTGGCAGCCATGGCAAGCGTGGCCTTGCCGCTCTTTCTCGTGACCATGGCCTCGCAGAACGTGCCCGGAGTGGCGATCATCAGGGCGGCCGGCTATTCGCCCCCGATCTCACCGCTCATCGCTTGGACCGGCGCAAGCGCGCTGGTACTCGCCCCGTTCGGGGCGTACACGAACAACCTCGCGGCGATCACCGCGGCGATCTGCATGGGACCCGAGGCGCACGAAGACCCGAGCAGGCGCTATGTGGCTTCCGTCGCCGCGGGATTCTTCTATTTGATCGTGGGAGCCTTCGGTGCCACCGTCGGGGCGCTCTTCGCCCTGTTCCCGCAAGAGATGGTGCTCGGGCTCGCGGGACTGGCGCTGATCAACACCATCGGCAGCGGACTCTGGGCCGCGGTACGTGATGAGAGCCACCGTGAGTCGGCTCTCATCACTTTCCTCGTGACGGCCTCGGGTCTGACGTTGCTGGGTGTGGGATCCGCCTTCTGGGGCCTCATCGCGGGTGGCGTCACCTTGGTCGTCCTGCGCCTGGGCCGGCGTGGCTCCCGGCCGCTCGAGATCGAGGAGGACCTTGCCGACGACACAAGCGGTCTGGGGGCACCATCGCGCCCCGAAGCGGAACGAACGCCCACCATGCGCGCGCACCCCTCGGACCCTTGGTCTAAGCAGGAAAATTGATTGACACAGCCGTACGCAAGTGTGTAGAGTACGGCAAAGTCACGGGGGCCGGGGGCTACAGGTTGTTCCATCTTGAGGGTCAAGAGGGTTCGGGCCCAAATCTCGTGCAGAGCCATTACGTATTAGAGGAGGGAACTTTGGCCAAGCAGCGAAAACTACTCGTTCTTTTGCTCTCTGTCTTGCTGATTGTCGGCGCGGTGGCCCTCGCGGGCTGCGGCGGCAAGTCCACCGCTACCACGGCCGCCGGCGGCGGCGGCGTGGCATTCAAGTTCGGCTTGGGCGCACCGTTCACCGGCCAGTATGCGAACTACGGCACCTCGCATAGGAACGGCGCCGACATCGCGGTCGCACAGCTGAACGCGAATGGCGGGGTCAACGGCGGTCTAGCGTCCTACGTGGTCGGCGATGACCTCGGTGACCCGAAGCAGGCCGTTCTGGTCGCACAGCAGTTCATCAACGACAAGAGCGTCCTCTTCGTGGACGGCCACATGTTCTCAGGGGCGACCATCGCGGCCGCCGCCAAGTACGAAACAGCGGGCCTGCCCATGATCTCGCCTTCTGCGACCAACCCGGACATCAGTACCCTGGGCAAGTTCATCTGGCGTATCTGCATCACCGACGCCGTGCAAGGCGCGGGGCTGGCCAAATACAGCGTCAACACTCTCGGCTTCAAGAACATCGCCATCATGTTCGACGACTCCGACTACGGACGCGGCCTGGCGAATGCATATGAGGCCGCCGTCAAGACCGCCGGCGGGGCTATCGCCGACAAAGAGCAGTACACCGCAGGCGATACCGACTTCAAAGCCCAGCTGACCAAGATCAAGGCTGGGAATCCGGACCTGCTGTTCCTGTCCGGTTACTATCCCGAAGGCTCCAAGATCGCCCAACAGGCCCGTGAGCTCGGCATGACCACGCAGCTCCTCGGCTCCGACGGCTATGCCTCCGACGAGCTCGGCAAACTCGGTGGGGCCGCTGTCGAAGGCATGCTCGTCTCCACCTTCTTCGACTACACCAAGACCGATGACGCGACCACGAACTTCGTCACGGCATACAAGGCCAAATTCAACGCGAACCCCGACTGGTTCGCAGCGAACTCGTACGACGTGATCATGCTCGCGGCCCAGGCGGCTAAGAACGCCGGTAAGAACGACCGCACGGCGATCAACGACGCCCTGGGTACGATAGGCGCGTACAAGGGCATCTCCGGCAGCATCAAGTTCGACGCGAACGGCGATGTGATCAAGCCCCTGAGCATCGTGATCGTCAAGAACGGCCTACTCTCGACCGCTCCGAAGCAGCCCGCGGAGAGTTAAGGTCGCTTTATCGCAACAAGCAGTGGGCCGAGAGGGCGGGAACTCCAGTTCCCGCCCTCTCGGCCGCAAGACGCTGGAGCTAGCAGCCCTGTGAACCCACTCACCTCATGAGCTCGATATTCCAACAGCTCGTAAACGGGCTCATGCTTGGGTGTCTCTACGCTCTGATCGCCGTGGGCTACACGATGGTCTACGGGATCATCGAATTGATCAACTTCGCATTTGGCGAGCTGTTCATGTTCGGTGCGTATATCTCCATCATGATTATGGTCAACAAAGCGACCCTTTTCGGCCACGACGTCAGCATGCCGGGGCTTAGTTTCTTCCTGGCGATCCCGATCGCAATGGCGATCGTGGCGATTCTGGGGGTGGTCATCGAGCGTTTGGCGTACCGGCCGCTTCGCAACGCTCCCCGTTTGGCTGCTCTGATCTCGGCTATCGGCGTCTCGATCCTTCTTCAGAACGTGGCACAGGCCATATTTGGCTCGGCGCAGCTGTCGTTCCCTAACATTCCGTTCTTCACCAACGCCGCCGGCGGAGCTAAGTCCTTCGTCTTAGGCGGCGCGACTATCACGTATCTGCAGGTTTTCGTGGTCATCGTGACCGTAGTGGCGATGATCGCCTTGAACTTGTTCGTGAGCCGGACGCGCATGGGCCGCGCGATGAGGGCGTCGGCGCAGGACAAACGCACGTCGGCGCTCATGGGTGTGAACGTGAACCGGGTGGTCGCGATCACTTTCCTTATCGGCTCAGCCATGGGCGCTCTCGGCGGCGGGCTCTACGGGGCCGTCTACCATTTCGCCGCTCCCCAGATGGGGTTCACTCCCGGCCTGAAAGCGTTCATTGCGGCAGTGCTCGGAGGGATCGGCAATATCCCAGGAGCCTTCTTGGGCGGGATACTGCTGGGCATAATCGAGTCTTTCGGGGCGGCTTACATCAGCTCGTCCTATCGGGATGCCTTCGCATTCGTCGTGCTCATCCTGCTGTTGTGCTTCCGACCGAGCGGCCTTCTCGGGTCGACGATCTCTCAAAAGGCCTGAGAGGCTACGCATGGACGAGAAAACGGGACAACCAGCCGAGAAGAAACCCCGCACGCTCCTTCGCGTGAAGCTCAATCCGATCGCCTCCGTTCTGGCAGGCTCGGGGCCGGCCTGGCTGCAGAAATCCATCCTCGGGCTTATCCTTGCCATTGCCGTCGCCCTGCCTTTCATCGTGCGCTCAGACCGGTGGACGACACTTTTCACGATCGTGATCATCTATGTCGTGCTCTCTTCCGGCCTCAACATCGTGGTGGGCTTCACCGGGCTGCTCGACCTGGGATATGTGGCCTTCTACGCTATCGGCGGCTATTACACGGCGATCATCTTCATCAAAGTGCTCAAGATGAAGTTCGGCGTGGACGTCGACGCCTACTGGTGGCTCATGTGGGTGAACCTCTTGATGGGAGGTCTGTTGGCTGCCGCTGCGGGAGCCATCCTGGGCTACCCGACCTTGCGCCTGCGCGGCGACTACCTCGCCATCATGACGCTGGGGTTTGGGGAGATCATCCGCATCGTCGCGAACAACTGGGTGGGTCTCACCCGCGGCCCGTCGGGGATCTCCGGCATCCCTGCCCCGCAACTGTTCGGCTTCCACTTCACCAGCACCACCACACTGTACTTCCTGGGGCTCGTACTGGGGTTGATCTCGCTCTTCATTGTGTCCCGCATAGTGCGGTCCCGCATCGGACGCGCCTGGACCGCGATCCGCGAGGACGAGGTGGCGGCGGAGGCCATGGGCGTGCATACGTCACGATACAAGCTGCTCTCCTATGCCACCGGGGCCTTCTTCGCGGGCGTCATGGGCGTGTTCTTCGGTCACTACCTCAACTTCATCCATCCCAGCGACTTCCAACTCATCGAGTCGTTCGTGATCTTGAGCCTCGTGGTGCTTGGGGGCATGGGCAACCTCGCCGGGCCGATCTTCGGCGCTGTCATTTGGATCTCGCTCCAGGAGTACCTGCGGAACTTCTCCTTCATCCAGACGCACCCAGAGGTCAGGGGGATGGCCATGGGACTCATCCTCGTCGTCCTGATGGTCTTCCGGCCGCAAGGCCTGCTTGGATCACGCCGGGTCGCTTTGGAGATGCACCCGGGGACAGACAAGGAATCACAGCAGGAAAGAGAGCAGGTGCACGATGTCCGCGAGCGGTAGCGTGGGCGTTGGCAGCCGGCATGGGCTGCCGGCAAACCTGGCGGGGGCACGATGATCGTAGTCGAGACGAAACAACTGACCAAAGCATTCGGCGGCCTCGTCGCTGTGAACAAGGTCGATTTCCACGCAGACCTGGGAGAAATCGTCGGGCTGATCGGCCCCAACGGCGCGGGCAAGACCACGCTTTTCAACGCAATCACCGGTGTCTATCCTCCCACTTCGGGCACGATCCGCTTCAAGGACAGGGAGATAGCCGGCCTCTTGCCGTCGAAGGTCACACGTCTGGGGATCTGCCGCACCTTCCAGAACATACGGCTCTTCAACGAGATGACCGCCCTCGAAAATGTCATGGTGGGCCAACATTGCCGCACCAAGAGCAACATCCTGCAGGTGATGTTGCGGACGCGGGGGTCGATGCGCGAAGAGCGGGCCATGCGCAGCAGGTGCGTCGGGCTCCTCGAGTACGTCGGCCTCAAGGGCCATCAAGACGAACTGGCCAAGAATCTCCCCTACGGCTCCCAAAGGAGGCTGGAGATCGCCAGGGCACTCGCCACCGAACCGGTGCTCCTCTTCTTGGACGAGCCCGCGGCAGGGATGAACCCACAGGAGACTGTCGCACTCATGGGTCTCATCCGCCAGATCAGAGGCGAGGGCATGACCATCATCCTCATCGAGCATGATATGAAGGTGGTCATGGGCATCTCCGACCGGATCGTAGTGCTCGATCACGGCGAGAAGATCTCCGAGGGCTCGCCAGAGGTCGTCCGGAAGGACCCCCGGGTCATCGAAGCCTATCTCGGCAAGAGCGCTTCATGAGCGCCCAGGAACAGACGGCGGCCCAGGCTGGAGAGCTCATGCTGGATGTGCAAGGCATCCAGGTGTATTACGGCATCATCCACGCTTTGAAAGGGGTGTCTCTCCAGATCAACCGCGGAGAGATCGTGACCCTGATCGGCGCGAATGGCGCCGGGAAAAGCACCACCTTGAATACCATCTCTGGAATATTGCGCCCCCGAACGGGCAAGATCTTGTACGACGGTCGAGAGCTGACGAGCGTCCCCCCATACGAAGTCGTCAAACATGGGCTGTCACAGGCCCCTGAAGGACGGCGCATCTTCCCCCGCATGACCGTCAGGGAGAACCTGGAGATGGGAGCTTTCTCTCGCACCAGGCAGGACCTCAAGCCCGATTTCGAGCGGGTGTACGACCTTTTCCCGGTGCTGAAGGAGCGCAACTCGCAGCCTGGGGGCACGCTCTCAGGCGGGGAGCAGCAGATGTTGGCCATGGGACGCGCCCTCATGGCCCGCCCGAGACTGCTGATGCTCGACGAGCCCTCGATGGGTCTGGCTCCAATGCTCGTGGAACGGATCTTTGCGATCATCAAGGAGATCAACGGCCAGGGCACGACGATCCTTCTGGTCGAGCAGAACGCCAATGTCGCGCTGGAGATATCCCATCGTGGATATGTCCTGGAGACCGGCGAGGTCGTGCTGGGCGATACGTCCGCGGCCCTGCTTCAGAACCCGCGAGTACGAGAGGCGTACCTCGGAGGGACCTAGCCCGCGGTTGTCTCTCCCCTCGGATTCCAGGTTGACAGGCCTCCCAGCCTTGTGAGAGCCTAGTTTGCACTATATGTGTGCCCGCAATTAATACATTCGGCTCGGATCACTTGTCAGGTTCACGCAAGTGAAGGCCGGCCGGCAAAGGAGCTCCGCGGTGACTGTCAGACGTTTTCTCCTGTTGGGCTTCGTCGTCTTGGCCCTGGTCGTGGCAACGGTCGGGCTCGCGGCCGGTTGTGGCGGCACGCCGGCAAACTCGACTTCCTCTACCGCGGTCGCGGCCGACGACACCACGTCGTCCTCGCTCGCCGCCACCACTTTGAACTCCGGCCCGGCGACGACGGCGACGGCAACAAGCCAGACGACCAGCGCTGGCGCGGCCACAACGATCACCGACGCCACCACCACGACGGCGGCGTCTACGACGACCACCGCCAAAGCCACGACGACTACTTCCAAGGCCACGACCACCACGACCGCAAAAGCCACAACCACCACGGCCAAAGCCACTACCACGACCGCGGCCGGACCTATCGTGCTCACAGTGACCGGGCCTTCGGGCTCGAAGAAGTTCACGATGGCGCAACTCAAGGCGCTCGGTTCCGCGTCGGGATACGGCGGCTGGAAGAACCGGGTCGGGAACATAACCGCTCCCATGTCGTGGAAAGGCGTCTCCCTCTCTGCGCTCATGGATCAGGTAGGCGGAGGGAGTTCAGTTCAAGTGACGGCCTCGGACGGTTATCAGCAATCGTTCTCGTCGGGAGAGTTGAGTGGCGGGGTTACCATGTACGACCCCGCGACAGGCGACCCCATCACCAGCATCAGTGGAAAGCTCCGGATCATCGTGGCCTACTCACAAGGTGGGAGCGCCATCGGCTCGGGCGAAGGCCCGTTACGGATAGCCTTCATAAGCCCCGAGAAAGACCAAGTGACCGACGGCAGCAACTGGGCAAAACTGGTCGTGTCGATCAAGGTGAACTAGACTCGCTGGGCAAGAAGTCTGCGGTCTGAGACCATCAGAGGCGTCAGCGATTCTCCACAGAAAAGAGGATACAAGCATGGGCGCCGATTCTTTCCGTCTCGTGGTTCACCAGGGGATCAACAAGGGCGGGTTCGAGGCCTTCAAGAAGATGGCCCAGGACATGACGATGGGTGTTGAGGCTAACGAGCCGAACACGCTGTGTTACGAGTGGTACGTGAGCGACGACGGCACCGACTGCTATCTCGTGGAGTCGTATACGGACTCCGAGGCGCTCTTAGATCACCTTTCGCACGTGGGCGAAGCGCTGCACAAGATGCTCGACGTGTCTCCACTCATGGAACTGCTCGTTCTCGGAACACCCAACAAAGAGGTACGCGAGGCGCTCGCGGGAATGGGCGCGAAGTTCTTTCCGCTGCTTATCGGCTGCACGCGCTGATCGCGACACTTGACCAGGTAAAGCGTCCTTCCCGGTTGGCGGGGCGGCACCGAGGACGGCGGCCGCCCCGCTGATGCCAAGCTCGCGGACACCACTCGAGTCGCGCGCTGTGAGACCGACCCAGCCGTCTGGCCGAGTTGTGGCGGTTAGCAGATGAGACGCGTCGTGCCCACGTGGGCAACGATGTCCACTTACGAGGCTGATCGAGATCTCCAACCACTGCGTCCGCCAGCGCGGCTATTGCGGGCTGCGCGCCGGCGGTCTCGCTCAGGACCATCGGGTCAGCGTGCCACTGTTACTCCCTCGAGCCAGGTCACGAGCGGCACTACCGGTTTTAGAAGCTTCTCGCAATGGTCCAAGAATGCCGATGAATGCACCTCGGCCGGTATCGGTTCCGTGATGCCCGCGAAAAGCCCGCCGTGCAACAGGAGATCGGCGCTCGGATCCGCGGCGTCGAATCCTTTCGGCACGCGCTTGTACGTCTTGCCCCAGAGCTCGTAGCCGTCACGGGCCAAAGTCTCGGTGAGCTCACGAGCAGTTGCCGCCCGCACAGGGTCGGCCAGCACTTCCCGGTAAGCTTCCAAGAAGTCCTTGGGGAACTCGTGCAGTCCTCCACCCAGCATGACCGTCGGGGGCTCGAGGTGGAAATAGAAGCCCGGGGTCTCCCCCTTTTCGCGACCGGCCTCGCCGAACGCAACCCCGATGTGATTCTTGTAAGGCCGCTTGTCTTTGCTGAAACGCACGTCGCGATATATCCGGAACAGCTTGCCCTCGACCGGCTCACCAGTCAATGCGCTCAATCGATCGGCCATTTCCGAGGCGAAAGCCCGAGCGGGCTCGAGCAGATGCTCTTCGTATTCGGTCCGGTGAGCTTCGAACCAAGCCTTGTTGTTGTTCTCCTGAAGCCCTTGCAGGAACGAGATCCCCGCCTCAGAAAAACCGTTGAAATCGGTCTCCCCCATGATCGCCTCCGCGGCTTGAGATGTCCGACGCCAGAGAGTCGCTGGTCGAGGTCTTGGCTGGCGGCCCACGCCCCGCGCTCACGGCGATTGTTACCCTCGGTCGGGCACTTCCATACAAGGACGAGCGGATCGGCAAGTAGCCCGTCTTTGGCGGGCGCTCCTCAGCTTGGACGACGGGAACATCAGTGACGCTGGCCAAAGGTTGCCAACTTCCGGGTCGTCCGTGTACAGTAAGCACCTAATGCGAACCCAGCGTCCGGTATTAGGACGGGCGTCCCGAGGAAGAGCGCGAGAGTCATAATCACAAGCGCGGTCAAAGTCGGCCCGCCGCTGACTTCCTTTCTGGCTGTGCGGGGTATGCGATGAGTCGAGAACGAGAGAAAGATCTGTCCGGCGATTTCTACGCCGAAGTCGACGCGTACCAGCTCGTGCCCAACTTGAGCGAGTGCCTCGCCTGCGGCAAGTGCACCGGTGGATGCCCGGTGGCGGCATTGACCCCATCCTATAACCCCCGGCAGATCATCCGGGACGTGGCCACCGGCAACACCGACAAGCTTCTCGAAAGCGAGGAGATCTGGCGCTGTTTCTGGTGCGCTGGTTGCTACATGGGCTGCCCCGTGGACATCCACTTTCCTCTGTTGATGATGGAGCTCCGTTACCGAGCGGTCGCCCGCAACAGGGGCCTCAAGTACATCCTCCCCTTCAAGAAGTTCGCGCTCCGGGCGCGTCAGGACGGGCTGACGTTCGTCCCCAGCCCCAAGAGCAGAGAGCGCATCATGGAGCTGAGACGCGACATGGGCGTTACCCCGTGGCCTGAGATATCCGACAAGGCAAAGGAAGAATACGCCGCTCTCTTCGACCTCAGCGGGACCACCGCATGGCTGGAAGCGATTGAAATGGCTTCGGCTGAGCCGGTCCGCTCCACCTATTCGGAGGGGAGGATCACGGGTGAGTAGAGCCCGGGTCGTCAAGCCGGAGACACTCCTGCCTGAGGCGCCGGAGGCCATTTTTCTCTTTCGCAGTTGCACTGGGAGCCTGGAGTACCCGGGTACCGAGAATGCGATCAAGGAAGTGATGGAGCGTCTCGGGGTGCAGGTGGTCATGGACCCCGACCAGACCTGCTGTTCCGGCTATCTGCTCACCTGTTCCGCGTATCTGCCGCCCCTGTCTCTCGCCGTCACCGCACGCAACCTTGCGCTGGTGGAGCGGAAGAACCTCGACACCTACGTGTTCTGCAACGGCTGTTACGGCTACAACCGGGAGCTCGCTCACCTCCTGAAGAGCAACCCGGCGTACATGGACATGGCCAACGGGCTCATCGAGCAGTGGGGATACCGGTATGAGGGCAAGACGCGGATCTTCCACGTCCAAGAGCTTTACTACCGTCTGAGAGAACGGATCGCCGAGAAGGTGGTCAGGCCGCTTACCGGATTGAGGGTGGGTGTCCACTACGGATGCCATTACGTGGCCCAGCAATACGACATCCTGGCGGACGGTGGATATCCCACTTTCCACGAGGAGATCATCGAGTTGCTCGGCGGAACACCCGTCTTCTACCGTGAGCGGCAGCTCTGCTGCGGTTACTCGGTGGGCAGGGGGTTCACCCACAAGGAGGATCTCGTACAGCCGCACCTGCAGAGGAAGTTCCAGAGCGCGCAGGAAGAGGGCGTGGAGCTGATGACCACTGTTTGCCCGGGCTGCAACACGGCCCTGGATCGCGAGCAACCCAACCTGGCGGCGCGCGACATGGGGGAGTTCAACATCCCCGTCATCGACTTGGGGCAGCTGATCGGGCTCGCCCTCGGAGTGCCTCTGAAGAAGCTGGGGTTCGCCGCCAACACCATCAAGCTCGACCCCGTGCTCCGAAAACTTGGACTTGAGGAGACGAGTTAGGCGATGAACCACCCAGCGAAGAAGGTCCTTGTCGTGGGGGGCGGGCCGGCCGGCATGGAAGCCGCGCTCAAAGCCGGGGATGCCGGCCTCGAAGTCGTGCTCGTGGAGAAGGAGCCGGTGCTCGGGGGGACCTTGCTTCGGCAGCATCGCAGTTTCCCCCATTGGGAGGATCCGCGAGACCTCATCGACCTCAAGCTCCAGCGACTGGACCGATGCCCGAACGTTCGGGTCATGCCGAGCACGGTGGTAGCTTCCTCCGTTCCCGCCGACTCGGGTTTCTCGGTCGTCCTTCGCAATGTGGCCAGCGGACACGAGTCTCGTGAGGATGTAGGAGCGGTGGTGCTCGCCACCGGCTTCGACCTGTTCGACGCGGCCCGGTACGGCGAGTATGGCTACGGGATCTACCCTGGAGTGGTCAACTCGCTGGAATTCGAGGATCAGCTTAAGTCGTGGTACGCTGCCCAGTGCGTCGAGGCCTCGACTGTGACGGCCTCGGCCGCGCCGCCGGGTCTTGCGCCGCCGGTCCCGGCGCCGGCCGCGGACCCGGCCGCCCTCGCGACGGCCGTTTGTGGCCAAGCACCCACTCCGAAGTCGGTCGCGTTCTTCAAGTGCGTCGGCTCTCGCGACCGTATCAAGGGCCTCCCGTATTGTTCGAAGATCTGCTGCATGTACACCGCGAAGCAGGCCGGACTGGTCAAGGACCTGTTCCCCGACGCCAAGTGCTTTGTCTTTTACATGGACTATCGGGCGGCCGGCAAAGGGTACGAGGAATTCGTCCGTTCGGTCATCGAGGACAAGCATGTCAGGTACGTCCGCGGACGTCCTTCGAAAGTCCTCGCCAGCAATGGCCGCCTTCTGATCAGAGCCGAGGACACCCTGATGGGGATACCCATAGAGGTGGAGGTTGACATGGTGGTGCTCGCCGCCGCCGTCGTCCCGAGGCCGGAAACGGCCGAGCTCGCTCGAATGTTCGGTGCGGCAGTGGACGAGTATGGTTTCTTGGAGCCCGGGTTCGGCGAGCCGGTCAAGTGCGGCGACCGAGTCTTCTTTGCCGGCGCTTGTGGCTTCGCCGTCGAGACCATGGGCGCGCTGCAGCAGGGTGCCGCGGCGGCCGCCGAAGTGCTCGCCCTGTTCGGCGGCGCGCAGCGCACCTACGCTGGCGAAGGTCCGGCTTAGATGACCGTCGGGGTCCGTCGGCCCTTCATGATCGGGCGTGGAGGCGCTCTCCAGCTCGAGGTCCAAGCCGCGTTAGGGTTCGACCTCGATCAGTGCCTCGAGTGCGGCAAGTGCACTGGAGGATGTTCCACCGGTGCCATGTTCGACTACACGCCTCGCAAGATCGTGCAGCTGGTGAAGCTGGGTGCCGAGGACACCCTTCTGCACATGGACGCCCTTTCGATTTGCGTGGGCTGCGGGTTGTGCCGCGACCGTTGTCCCGTGGGGATCGACGTGGCCGCCATCCTCGACTATTTCAGAGGCAAGGCGCGCGCTCAGGCGATCCGGCTCACCAGGAGTGACGTCGAGCTATTCAACCGGCTCTTCCTGAACCGCGTTCGGACCCATGGGCGGATCTCCGAGCTGCCGCTGATGGTACGGTTCAACATAGGCAGCAAGCGCTACTTCAAAGACTACGGCTTGGGCAAGAAGCTCCTCCTCAAGGGGAAGCTGCGATTGATCGGTCCATGTGTGAGGGACAAAGCAAGCCTGCGGCGTCTATTCGAGGGGAGCGCAGCGGTCACGCCCTTGCCGAGACCAGCACCCGCGACACAGCCGGAAGCGGCGCCAGAAGCGGGCAAGGGCGAATGAGAGTCGCCTACTATCCCGGGTGTTCCGTTCACGGCGTGGCACGCGACTATGGCGAGTCCATTGGCTTGGTCTGCAAACGCCTGAGCATATCTTTGGATGAGATAGAGGACTGGAACTGCTGCGGAGCAAGTGCCGCTCACAGCATCGACCATGCACTGGCCATCGGCCTCGGAGCCCGCAACCTAGCTCTAGTCGAGAGGATGGGATTGGGGTGCGTGGTCACGCCATGCTCCGGATGCTTCTCTCGATTGACGGCCGCGGCGTACGAATTCGGTCGGTCCGACGCGTTGGACAATGAGATCGAAGGACGACTTGCCGCGCCGTTGCCAAGAGACGTCGAGGTCCTGCACCTGCTGCAACTCATGATCGATTCGGTCGGCCTGGACCGCATCGCTGCGGAGGTGGTGCGACCGCTGCAAGGCTTGAGACTGGGCGCGTACTACGGTTGTCTGCTGACCCGCCCGACTCAGGTCACCCGTTTTGACGATCCGGAGCAGCCCACCTCGCTCGACCGCCTACTCCGCGCGCTCGGGGCTGAGACTGTCGACTGGTCGCACAAAGCAGAGTGCTGCGGAGCGGGCTTTGCTGCATCCGAGACCGATATCGTGCTCGAGCTAGGCAGCCAGGTCTTGGAATCCGCGCGGGATGCAGGGGCCGACGCCATCGTGGTCGCCTGTCCGTTGTGCCAAACGAACTTGGACACCCGCCAGCAGGCCATGAAGAATCGCTCGGGCAAAGACTTCGACCTTCCCGTCGTCTACTTCACGCAGCTGATGGGCTTGGCTTTCGGTTTTTCACCGAAGGCTCTGGGAATGAGACGTCTCCTCGTGGATTCGCGGTCCAAGCTGCGAGCGATGGGCATCCGCTAGGGCGCCGGCCCCAGCGCGCCAAGGGACGGCGCGGCTCGTCTGCAAGAGGCCGAGATGCTAGGCTGAGGCGCATGGTGAGACGCCTGACACCCGTCACTCTGCTCGTTCTGGGCGTCGCGCTGATCGTTTGCGGCTGTGGTGGCACGTACGACAAGGGCGGAACCACTGCAGGTCCACAGAGTCCCGCCGATTCCTACAAGGCTCAGATGCGGGCTTGGACCAGTTCCGACCTCAACAGTCTCGACAGCTCAGCCCTGGCCGGCATGCAGGATCCGGCGAACGTCACCGCCCCAGAAATGGCGGCGATCCAAAGATTCTCGGATCAGACCCACACGGCGCTGAAGGACCTACGGGCGATCAAGCCCAGTCCTGAGCTTGCCTCGGATCACGAAGGTTTCGTGTCCGCTTTTTCCGCGCTGGTCGAGGCCACCGACCGGCTTGTCTCCGCCGTCCGGGACAAGAGCTCGTCCGGATTCGCGGCCATCGAGACCGCGCTTACCGCTGCATACGCGCAGATAGTGGCGGCGCAAGACAAACTAGCTCCGGAGATCGGCCTGCCGACACCGGCGCCGGACACCACGACCGTTGGGGGCTGAGAAGAAAGGACCGGGGCGTGTCGGACATCCGCCTATCATGGATGTCCGACACGCCCCGGCGCGGCTAGAGGGGGCTCAGTCAAATGCTGCGTCGCGCAGCCCACTTGCCAGATTCTGCGCACTGTCTGCCCTGAGGGATAGAATTCCAAACATGCAAGTCTTGAAACACACGAGCGTCTGCCGATCCTTGCTCGTCGCATGATCACCCTCTACGTTGACGCGGATGCTTGTCCCGTCACCCGGGAGGCCATTTCCCACGCCAGAGCGCATCGCGTGCCGGTGGTGCTCATTGGCAACGAAGCTCAGAGCTTTGCGCGCTACGAGGGAAAACCTGGAGTGGAACTGGCCAAGGTGGCCACGGGTCGCGACTCGGCCGACTTCGCCATCGTGGGAAGGCTGGCGTCTGGAGACATCGTGGTGACCAACGACACGGGGCTCGCCGCCATGGCCCTCGGGCGCGGCGCCCACCCCATCAGTCCTCGGGGCCGCGTTTTTTCGCTTCTCACCATCGACGCCGAACTCGCGGTCCGTCACGCAGAACAACGGCTCAGGCGAGCGGGTGGGAGAACGCGGGGACCGGCTCCATTCGAGGAGGAGGACCGGGAGAGCTTCGGAGACTCGCTGGAACGACTGTTGCGCGAGCTCACTACTGAGCGGTGAGTGCGACCCCCCTCAGTTCCACCGCCATGTCGCTCGGGTAGATAGTGAGCACGAACGGGCCTCCGGGCAGACCATTCGCGATGATCCCGTCTATGAAGCCGGTTGTGTTCTTGAGACGGGCCCAGTAGCCAACTTTGCCGGTGACCACTCCGTTATACGTGCCGGGCTGGATCTCCTTGCCCACCAGATACACGCCGTCTGTATAGGTGCCGGGCACAGCGATGGTTGTGGCAGTGGTCCCGGACGACGAGGTCTGGGTGTCGCGATAGTAGGTCCAGTTACGCTCCTCCGTCTGAGAAAGCGCCGTTTGCAGTTTTCCCACCTCCGCCTTAGCCTCGGCTAGGGATGCCCTGTCGCCAGCTGACTGCGAACGGGCTATCGAGAGACCCAAAACGACCCCGATCACCAGGAACACCACTGCGACGCCGATCCCCACCCGCAGGCCGTGTTTCCTCGTCCGCCTTCTTTGTGGGGCGGTCGCAGCCTGCTCGTCCTTGTCGGTCTCGTGTTCGATCATGTTGCTCGGCCTCATGAGTCTCGCGTCTGGCCGCCTCTGGTAATCGTAGCAGCATGCGATAATCGGCGATGGACTCTGGATTCGAGGGGGCAGCACCTTCTTGACACCCGACCTCGGCACACCAAAGAAGAACCGGGCGTGGCTCATGTACCTGGGCGGGCTTGGCGTGATCGTGGTGATAGCAGTGGTCGTCACCACCCTGTTGCCCGCCCTGGGTTTGGCCAAGCCGGGAAATAGTGGGCGCGCCGCCGTGGCCGCCGCCGCGGACGTCGATCGGGTCCTATCGTCCGCCGGCAGTGACTACATCCTGTTCAGCACCACCTTGAGGGTCGCTCTCGTCGCACACAACAATATGGTGGTCGCGAATTCCGGCGATGTCGAGCTCGATCACTTGCTTGGAAGCGTCCTCGACTGCTATTCAGCCGGACGAGAGGCGTGGCAGGCGGAACTCGAGAACAGATGGTCTCCGGACACCTTCGCCGACCCCGAGTTCTGGCGCGCGGCGCACCCGCTGCTGAAAGCACCCAAGTTGGCCCCGCTCACGCTCAACGTCGTGTTGGAAGCTTGCCGTGCGCAGGCGGCCCGCACACTCGCAAACGCGATCAAGCTCGCCAACAAGTAGAGGGCGAGAGAATCTTTCGCCCACCCGGCGCCGCCTGTTTCGAGTCGCCGGAACAGGCAGGCGAGCCTAGGTGGTGCCTGTTTCGGTGGTGGTCGTCTGGTCGGTGCCGGTTCCGCTGGTACCCGTCTGCGTGGTCCCTGTTTGGCCGGTACCGGCCTGGGTGGTCACGGCGCTACCGCTGGCCATTGCCTTCGCCAGGTTGGGTAGCGCGATGAAGTCGAGAGTGCGGATGCTCTTCGCGTTGGCAGTGAACAGTGACAGGATGACCGGTGGGAGTTGCTGGCCCTTCGCAAGCAAAAGGATGCCTTTGTCGAGGGCCAGATAAGGGCCTGCGGCCAGACCATCCGGGAAATCGTCTCCGGTGGCGATAGCAGTGTGAGCGAAACTCAATCCTTGGGTCGCCGCATACTGCGCAATCAGAGCGACGGTCTCGTAGCTGTCGCTTCCCACTTTTCTCACGACGTCGGTCAATGTCACCTTGGCGCTGGTGCCCACGATGAGCGCCGAAGTCGCCCCAAGCTGCGTTATCGCGTCGGTGGTAGCCGAGGGCGGCGCGCCGTTCTGCGGGCTCAGTAAAATGGGCCAACCCTTCGCTGCCGCCAGGGGGGCCACCGCGATGGCTTCAGCGAAGCTGTCCGAAGGGGCTATGACTACCTTCGTCACCGTCCCCAGCTTGGCCTTCACCGCATTGGCAACGAGTGCAGCCGTGTCGAAACGATCGCTGCCTATCAATCGGGTGACGGTGGGCTTCTGGAGGATGTTTCGGAGCTGTCCCGTGACGGTCGAGGGCCGAGAGATTCCTACCAGGAAGACTTGCGAGGGATTGAGCCGTTGTATCTCCGTGCTCAGATCCGTCTCGATACCCTGGGGGGGTATGAGGAGCACGGGGGCTCCGTACGCCACGGCGAGAGGAGCCGCGCAGACCGCCTCAGCGTAATCGTCACCGGCGGCGAGCACGAGTGCCGGCGCGCCATTGGGGAAGCCGAGCTTCGAGATGGCTATTGCCGTTCCATACCGGTCGGCGCCTGCGATTACGCGGTCGGTGCGTGGCGTGGTCGTCGTGGTGGTGGTCGAGCTCACAGTCACCGTGGTGGCGCTATCGGCCTGGGTCGCCTTGTGCCTGAGGGCTGGCAATAGAAAGTTGTCCGCCGCGTAGAAGATGCCGGCCAGCACGCCCAAGAGGACGACCACGAAGAGCAGGCGCTTGAAGCCCCGCGCCATCACCCTCCCGGCCTTTTGGCGGCCGCTTGGCTTGTAGCCCTGCTCGCGAAGCGAAGCCCCGCAATACTCGCAGAAATGGCTGCTGGGGTGGTTCGACCCCCTGCACACTCGGCACACGATGCGACGCGTCGATTCCATCTGGTGCTTCCCCACGCTTCTCGAGGTTAAGATCTTCGCCTCGGCAGACCGCCAGCCCCTGCCCACTCCAGGGTTCCCCTATAATCCCCTAAATCATGCCAATGTGCGCGCTTTCGGCCGCCTACATCATAATATGTCCTGCAAGGCCGGAATTGTGACGGCTGAACGGACGTGCGGCACCAGTTCCCGACCCGAGCGCGGCTTGGGCATCTGGACGGACCAAGATTAGCCCGACGGGTGTCAAGAGCGCGTAAAGCCGCGACCTATCCTCAGCGCGAGCCCGAGGTCTCAAGTACCTAGTTATGGGCCAAAGCGCGAAGGGTACAAGCGGGCCAGACATCTATGATAGGAGGCCCATGTGGCAAAGAGAAAGATAATTCAGATAGACCGCGCGCTCTGTGACGGCTGCGGCCTTTGCACAAGCGCCTGTGACGAAGGCGCGCTGGAGTTGGATGAAGAGGGTAAGGCGGTGCTGGTTAGAGAGATCTACTGCGATGGGATGGGGGTGTGTCTCGACGTCTGCCCCACGGGTGCCCTTGAGATCGTCGAGAGAGAAAGCCCCATCTATGAGGTGGAGGCGACCCAGCACCACGTCCTCAAGACGAGGGGCGCGGAAGCAGTGACACGCGTCCACGCGATGCCCGAGCTTTCCCAGCCGGCGGCCCAGCCAGCGGCGGCAGCTCAGGCGGGACCGTCCTCAGCCCCGTCTGAACTCTCGCAATGGCCGGTGCAGCTACAACTGGTCTCGCCTAATGCGCCCTACTTCCAGGGAGCCGACCTGCTGGTGGCCGCGGATTGCACCGCTTTCGCCCGGGGGACCTTCCATGCGGATCTTCTCCGCGGCAAGAAGCTGGTGGTCGCCTGTCCGAAGCTGGACGATACCGCAGGCTACGTGGAGAAGCTCGCCGACATGATCCGCCTCAACGACTTGCGGTCTCTCACCGTGGCGATCATGACCGTGCCTTGCTGCGGGGGCCTGCTGCGTATGGTCCA
>JADGPI010000245.1 GCA_017882525.1 Thermoleophilia bacterium | reverse complement strand
GTCCGTGCGCGGCTCGAGAGAAGGCCTCCACATCATAAATGCCTTTGCCGATGAAAGACCCCTCACCGAAAAGGTCCTGATATACATCCGAGACCTCCCGCGTGTAGGGGTCGATGCCCGCTTCACCCGCAAAGAGGCGCGTGAATCTGGAGCCGCCGGTACTCATGAGACTGATGGAAGCGCGCGGTTGTAGGATGGCGTACCCCTCGACGACCCGGCCCTTCTTCAGGTCGTATAAGGGCCGGTTCAGCGGATGAGCCATGTTTCCGATCAGTGGGTACGCTGCATCGCGCGGCAACTGCGTGTCGGTGTCGAGGGTGATGACGTACTTGATCGACCCGAGGACGGATCGGTCACCTACTATGTCGGAGAACGCCGAGTCGGCGGCGCCCGGGACCCCAGCCGGCTGCTCCTGCCCCGACCGGGTCTCGCCCGCGCCCGGCTCCAGCAAGAGGGCGTTGAACTGCTCGAGCTTGCCACGCTTGCGTTCGTAGCCCATCCAGACCCGATCGTGCGGATTCCAGACCCTTGGGCGGTGAAAGAGATAGAAGATGCTGAGGCCATCCTCGCTATACGTGTCGTTGAGCGCCTCGATACCGGCACGCGCAAGGCCGACCAATTCGTCGTCGCCCGGCTGGGTCTGCTCGGGTGCATCGGAAAAATCCGTCAGTAAGGCAAAGAACAGGTTGAAATCCCGATTGCCGAGATAGCGTATCTCAAGGGCTTCAAGCAGTTTCGCGACGCCGTCAGAGTTGCTCAGCAACGTAGGCACGACCACCATCGTCCTGTGCTTGGCCGGAATGCCCTCAGAAAAATCCAGCCGGGGCAGCACGCGCGGGGGCACGGTGAAGGTGACAAGCATGTTGACGACGGGAATGACCAGCGCCGAGGCCGCGATAAAGCCGACGATGGCGAAGAAAATGGAGCGCCCTAAGCCATGGTCCAGCCCCGCGCCATAGATGAGCATGAACGCAACAGCCGCCGCGCTCAGCAGAAGAATGGGCGCAAGGTACAAGAACAAGCGGAAGGGCCGCGCCACTCGGGTCGCCCGGACCATCAACGGCACCTTGCTGTTCATGGCGCGTTCCAGAGTGGGTCGCCCCTTGTCGACGAGGTAGTACCCCACATGGGCCGTGCGATCTTCTCTTGCCGACCGGCTCGCGGCGGCCTCAGCCAAGCCGACGGCCGCCCGCGCCACCTCCAGCTCGCTGTGCGCACTGCCGCGCGTCACGGCCTCGACGGCGTGCCGATATCGGTCGCGTGTGGGGAAGTCCTGACGGCCGTACACGCCCACTGGATCCATTCGCAGATGCTGCTCGACAAGGCTCAATTCCTCGACGAACTTGCCCCAGTCCTGTGCAGAGATGAAACGAAGGCTGCCGATACTGTTCGCGATGGAGATTTGATCGGCCGCCGCCATGCGGCTGGCGGCCTCGAATAGTTGGGCTGCACTCACACCCTGCTCGGTCAGCCGATGCTCCAGCCAGGCCTGAACGAACGCCAAGGCTGGGCCCTGAGCTTGAAGCCGCGCATAAAAGTCCTCCACGAATGGAGCGGTCAGCGGCAGATCGACTTCGGCGAACTCTGCAACCACATGAATGAGCTGCTTCGGTTCTCCCTCGGCCACTGCCAGCAAGCGATCGGCCCAAGCGATCGCCACTTCCCGTTCCTCGCGCCGGCGAGCGATCCGCATTGCCACGCGACGAACGTTTTCGAGCAATGCTAATCGGAGCATGATCGGGAAGGCCCACAACTCCCCGAGATTCAGTGGACCGGCCATCTGATAGGCACCAACGAACGCCGCCGCGTTGTCCCCGTCGATCCGCCCGTCTTGATGGGAGATCAACTCCAGAGCTACGTCGTAGATCCGTGGGAAACCGATCAAAGCTCCGCCGGTCAGTCGGGGCAGTTCGCGGCTGTATCCATGTGGCAGATGCCGGCGAGTCAAAGCGATCTGTTGCTCGATGAGATAGAAGTTATCCAGCAACCACGCCTCTGCCGGCACGATGCGCTGCCCCGACGCGGCTGCCGCTGTGACGATGTCATACGCCGCGTAAAGGACGCGCTCATTCTCCGCGAGCCGGGTGAGCATTTCGTCGCGGCCGGGGCGGCGAGCGACGCTGTGGGTGCCCGCCAGAGCAACGGCATGACGCTTCAGCTGGTCGATGCCGAAGAGCTCCGAGCGCAACAGATCAGAATCTGGTTCGCTGCGCAGCCGGTCTCGCTCGTGCCCCAAAAACCCCAGCTTCCCGAAGACCATAACGCCCCTTTGTGTTTTGTGACATTGCGCTACCAGACGGTACCAGTCCAAGGGCCTACGACAAACATGACGACCCACTAAGGTTCTGGAGACCACGATCCGGGTATGCTCCAAAAATGGACTTGTCTGACATGCTCGCTCGCGCCGACCGCGCCGCTGGGGAAACGATTGAGAGAGCGGTGAGAGACCATCACTACCGGCGGCTCCGAAATCTTGGCTGGCAAAGGATCTTGGATTCTAAGACGCCGGGCTTCTGGGTGACCGGAGACCCGCCTGTCCGGCCGGGAAACGGCGTGCGGATCCTGATCGATGGCGCCGCCTTGTTCCCCGAGATAGAGCGAGCGATGCGCCAGGCGCGCTCACACATCCACGTGGCGAATTGGTTCCTCAGCCCCGACTTCCATCTGACCAGGCCCGCCTACGGCAGCGCGGCCGACCATGGATCAAGTGTGACCACGCCCATTCCCGAGGGGCTGACGATCCGCGAGCTCCTTGCGGAACTCGCGACAACGGTCTCAGTCCGAGTGTTGTTATGGGCGGGTCCGCCGGTTCCTTGGTCGGCCATCGCGCGGCCGGCGATCCGCGCACTTCGCGATGAGCTCACTCGCGGAACTCTGGTCGAATGCTTCCTCGACCGGTACGAGCGCCCGCTCCACACGCACCACGAGAAGATCATCGTCATCGACGACGAGGTCGCCTTTGTCGGCGGCCTCGATCCCACTGACTTTAGGGGCGACCGATACGATTCAAGCGAGCATCCCCTACGGGAAGGCCTGGGATGGCACGACACGGCGGCAGAGTTGCGGGGGCCCGCTGTGGCAGACGTCGCCGCTTATTTCAATGTGCGGTGGCATGCGGTGTCTGGGCAAAGACCTCCTGGGGTTCGGCCGGCCGACAAGGTCGGTACCACAGACGTCCAGGTGCTCTCGACCATTCCTGAACGCATCTACCCCTCGGTTCCTAGGGGCGTCTTCCGGATTCTCGATGGGTACCGACGCGCGCTTGCCTCTGCAAGACGGCTGATCTATATCGAGAACCAGTTCTTGTGGTCGTCGGAGATCGTCACGGTGCTTCGACAGAAGTTACTCGCACCACCCTCGGACGATTTCCGGATGCTCATCGTGCTACCCGCTAAGGCGGCTACCGGCACAGACGACACCCGCGGCCAGCTCGGCGCGTTGCTCGAAGCCGATTATCACAAGAGATTGCTCGCGTGCACTGTCTATTCGTCGTCCGTCGCGCGCTCCAATCCGATCTACGTCCATAGCAAACTCGCGGTGGTGGACGATCACTGGCTGACGGTCGGGTCTGCAAACCTCAACGACCACAGCCTGTTCAACGACACGGAGCTCAATCTGGCGGTTTACGACGACGAGATCGCTCGAAGCACTCGCCAGCGGCTGTGGGCGGAGCACCTGGAGCTGCCGGTGGCAAAGGTCGCCGGGCAACCGGCAACGATCATTGACGAGGTGTGGCGCCCGATCGCGGAGGAGCAGTACCAGCGCCGCTCGCGGGGCGAGCCGATGACACAGCGGGTCGCCCAGCTTCCCGGGGTCTCGCGCCACTCGGAGCGGCTCCTCGGCCCGCTTCAGGGGTTGGTCCTGGATGGGTAGCGAGGCGGCCGGCAACTTTCCCAGATGCGAGGTAGGAACATGAGCGAGGGTGATGAGCTGACTTTGGATGTGTGCGACCTCGACGACCTAAGGAAGGCGAAAGCCAGGCTCGAGCATCCTGGCCTGGCGGCGAGAATGGCCAATGCGCTGGGCGGGCCGATCGAGGCCGGCTTCAAGCTTTTGCCCAAGAACTGGAACGAGCGAGTGGCCACGGTGACCGAAGCCGCTCTCATGAGAGGGCTGGAGTTCTCCATCTATACTCTTGGCGGCCGGGAACCGAGGCGTCCGAGGTATCTGCTGCACAAGCTGGTCGTCGTGGGCTCAGGGACGGCCTCCGGCCTGATAGGGCTGGCCGCACTCGCCGTGGAGCTGCCTTTCTCGACCTGCATCATACTGCGCTCCATCGCCGACATCGCCCGGGCCGAAGGCCACGACCTGTCCGACATGGAGGTGAGATTGGAATGCCTGGAGGTCCTCGCCCTCGGGGGCAGGAGTAGGAAGGACGATGCGGTTGAGAGCGGCTACTGGATGGTGAGAGGAGCTCTGGCGAAGTCCGTCTCGGAGGCCGCCAGTCATCTAGCCGAGAAGGGGTTGACCAAGGAAGGCGCGCCCGCCCTGGTACGGTTTATCGCGATTACCGGGTCTCGCTTCAGCACCCTGGTAACGGAAGAGGCCGCCGCCAAGGCTATCCCAGTTGTCGGGGCACTATCCGGAGGGACGATCAACTACCTTTTCATGGACCATTTCCAGGAGATGGCCAAAGGTCATTTTGTGGTGAAACGACTCGAGAAGAAATATGGCGCGGCACTGGTGGAGAAGACGTACAAGGATCTACTCCTGTGACTTCCGCTCGACAAAGGAGTGGTTTGTCGCAAGAAGGGTATCTCACCAATACGGACAATTTGGAGAGGAGACCTCATGGCGGGTAAAGTGGACAAAGTGAAGGGTCGCATCAAGAAGGCCGTCGCTGAGCTTACGGACGATGAGAGCCTGAAGCGCGAAGGCGAGATCGACAAGGCGAGCGGCAAAGTCAAGGCAGCAACCGAGAAAGGCGCGGACAAAGCGCGGG
>JADGPI010000039.1 GCA_017882525.1 Thermoleophilia bacterium | reverse complement strand
GCGAGAGGCCGCGCTCCGCGACAGGCTTTGGTCGGGGCTTGAGGCGGCCATACCTTGCATCTTCCAGAACGGCGACCCTGCACACCGCCTGCCAAACAACCTGAACGTGAGGCTGGAGGGCATCGAGGGAGAATCCATGATCCTGATGTTGGACATGGAGGGAATCTGCGTGTCGTCGGGGTCTGCGTGCACCACGGGCTCGCTCGAGCCCAGCCACGTCCTCTTGGCCATGGGTGTCCCGGCTGAAAACGCACACGGCTCTCTGCGCATCACCCTCGGCCGAAGCACCACCGACGAAGACATCGACCACTTCATCCAGGTATTCCCGCCAATCGTAGACAGACTGCGAGAGATGTCGCCGGTATGGTGCTCTCGCTGCGCCTGCAAACAAAGGAACTAGACATGTATTCAGAACTCGTGATGGAGCATTTCCGCAATCCCCGCAACATGGGATCGATCGAAGACGCCGACGGCGTGGGCGAGGTCGGCAACCCGCAGTGCGGCGACATGATGCGCATCACCATCAAGGTCAAGGACGACGTCCTCGAGGACATCAAGTTCCAGACCCTGGGTTGCGGGGCGGCGGTCGCTACGTCGAGCATGGTCACCGAGATGGCGAAGGGCAAGTCGCTGGAGGAAGCGATCACGATCTCCAACAAGGCTGTGGCGGAAGCGCTCGGTGGACTGCCACCGGCAAAGATGCATTGCTCCAACCTGGCTGCCGACGGCTTGCGGGCTGCAATAGACGACTACCGCGCGAAACAGGCCGCCAAGACCTCGTAGCTCCGTCGCCTGACCGTCGGCAGGGCACGTCGGAGCCGGCGACTCCGGCAGTGGGCGTTTCCGAGGCGGGAGATCAGTTGGCTGGTGCTCTTATAGGAGAGAGGCTTCCGAGACGCGCCGGAGCCGGTGGCGCTTTCGGCGTCGTGCTGCTCACTCTCTTCATCGTCCTCTCTGGGTCACTGTCCTGCAGCTCACAGCATGCACTCACGCCCATCGCACTGGTCCCAGGCCACCCGGCTTCGGTGGACCTTGACGGCGACGGTCAGGGCGAAGAGGTGCTCGTCGATGCTGGGACCGGAGGATTGACCATTCTCGACAAATCGATGACTTACCACGCCCGGTCAAAGTGGCGCGTGGCTCAAGCGCTGATCGATGACACCGACCGAAACGGCTTTCCCGAGGTGGTGGCCCTGTTGGATGCGACCGATGGGCGACATCTGGGGCTCTTCGAGTATTTCGGCGGCCGGTACTGCGAGCGGCTCGTCACGGCCGTCCTCAGCCCTCGACCGCTTTCACTCGAGACCGCGAACGGAACCACGGGCGGCGGCCGCGTCCTCGTGCTGACGGAGGAAGCTTCTAGCGGTGGCGCCACGAGGTCGGCCCGGACCACATACCGTTGGAACGGTTTCGGCTTCACCGCGGTCTCAGGGGCGGGCGCGCGGGTGTTTGGCGAGCAGGATACCTGACACTCGAGTCCAACCATCTACTAGGATATCGTACGGCGGACTGCGCCAACGGCAACGCGGGAGGGAGGCGGGGATGTACACGTTCAGGCCACCAGCACATGCGACAGCGACCCGCGCGGCGGCGATCGTCGCTCTGCTATTGCTCGTCTTCGTGGTCGGCGCTTGCGGCAAGAGCGTCACCTCCACGACGGCCGGCGGGTCCACGACGGACAGTGGATCCACATCGTCAACATCTGGCTCAGCCGCGACGACGGTCTCGTCCGAAGTCTCGGGCCCCGCGGGTCCCGGTCCCTTTTCTTCGCCGGCCTACCTGCCGGCCACGGCCGTGGACCTCAGTAAGGTGGGCAACCTGGACAGGGTCAAGTTGAGTGATGCCCAGAAGCAGGTGCTTGAGAAGCAGAGTTTCGTCGCGGTGGCCCCGGCGCCCGCGGATCAATCCTGGAAATTCTGGCAGGTGTACGAGAATGCCCGCTACCAGGGCTTACCTCTCCTCGTGACCACCGATTCCCTGCTCAACGTCTATCACGAAGTTTTCGATACGCTCCTCCAGCATATGGAGGAGGCTCAGTTGCTGCAGCAGGCCGACAAGATGACCGAGGCTCTCTACAACGCAGCTTCGGACCAGTGGAACACTGCAACCGACGAGACCATCAAGGAAGACGCCCGCCTAAACATGGCGTACTTCGCCGTGGCCAATTCGCTCTTCAAGGGAGCGAACGCTGCTCCGGACGTGGTGGGTGACGAGGTGGATGCCGAATTGGCGCTCATCGAGGCGGCCGCCGTCCAAGATAAGTCACCCATCCTCGGCTACACGGAGGATTACACCCAGTTCAAGCCGCGTGGCCACTACACCCGCAGCGAAGCGCTCAAGCGCTATTTCAAGGGCATGATGTGGTACGGGCAAACCGGCTTCTTCGTCAATCCGCGCGACCCTGACATCTCCGAGGGGCTGGCGGCCAGTCTGACCCGCCGCGCGGTTTTGGTGGCCTCTTCGCTGGCCGGGCCGGCAAAGGACGCGTGGACGGCCATCTACGAGCCCACTCGTTTCCTGGTGGGCAACTCCGACGACCTCACTGTGGACGATATGGCTCAAGTTCTAAACAAGGTGTTCGGCACGGCGCAACCCGCCCCGGACGACCTCGCCGATGCCGCTAAGATCGCCTCCGTCCGCTCCGAACTCAACAAGCTGCCGGCTCCGAAGATCCTTTCCCAGGTGGTTCCGCTCATCCCCTCCAACGGGCAAACTGCCGACGCGCAGGCACGGCTGGAGACGGAGCGCAGCTTCCGGGTCATGGGACAGCGGTACATCCCCGACTCCTACGCGTTCACGCAGCTGGTTTGGCCCAACGTGGGCGAAGCTTCGAACAAGCGCGATCTCCCCATGGGGCTGGACGTGATGACGGTCCTCGGCTCCGACCAGGCCTATCAGATCGCCAAGAACGACTTCGGCCAGACTGCATTCAAGAATTGGGACACCCAATTGCACCTAGTGAACCAGCAATTCACGGCGAAGAACTCCGATTTCTGGCCCGAGAACCTCTACACCGGCTGGCTCGAGGCACTTCAGACCGCGATGGCGTTCCCTGGCCCGGCCGCACCCGACTTCATGAGGACCCAGGTGTGGGCGCGCAAGAGCTTGAATACGGCGCTTGGCAGCTGGACCGAGCTCCGTCACGACACGATCCTCTATGCGAAGCAGTCGGTGACCGCAGAGGGGGACGGCGGAGAGCTACCACAGACCGTTGGCTACGTTGAACCGTACCCGGCGTTCTTTGCGAGAATCGCCGAACTCGCCAGCGCCATGCGGGACGGCCTCGCCAAGTACGGGCTTCTCGATAACGACGCCGCGGGCAAACTCGAGAACATGATCACTCTCAGCACTACGCTCAAGAGCATCGCCGACAAAGAGCTTGCGGGTCAGGCCCTCAGCGAGGACGAACGGGCCACGATCGACGAGTACGGCGGGTTCCTCGAGAACTTGGAGCAGTTCACCTCCTCTGAGGAAGGACGTACCCTCTCGCCTACGCCGGAGAAGAGCGCGCTCGTCGCAGACGTACACTCCAGTTACAACACTGGAAGTGCGTTAGAGGAGGCCACTGGCTACCCGCAGCTCCTGTACGCGGCATTCGAAGTAGACGGCAAGCTGCAGCTCCTCGCCGGCGCCTCTTACGCCTACTACGAGTTCACCGCCCCATTGGACCGCCGCCTTACCGATGAAGAGTGGATATCCACGCTTGACTCCAGCAAGGCGCCGCCGCGCCCAGCCTGGACCGACGCGTGGATCGTCACGAAATAGCGCACCCATACTCATAACCGGGCGGGCCGCCAACGGGGTGCGGTTTGCCCAGCTGTGCGCATGATCCTACCGGCCGGCCCCGCTCGGGTTGGCGCGCGCCAGCACTACCGTACCCTCGACTGTGAGGCGCAGGTCGAAGGAAACCGGTTGCGCTTCGAGGTCGAGCAACTCGAGCAGCGCGTCACGCGCAGCGGCTATCATGCGCCCTTCTTCCTGACCCAAGTCTGCAGCTAGATCCGGACTCAGGCGCACCAGAGACCGACACCACGTCTCGCCCGGGTAGATGACGTCGAAGGCCACGGCGTGCGCATCGGGCGAATCTTCCACATCGATGGAGACGAGCTCTATGTCCATGAACCGCGCCATGACTGTTTACGGTCGGGCTACGCGCACTTGGAGTATCCACAAGAGCGGCACACCATGCACCCACCCTCGTGCTCGATGGCGCCGCCGCAATCCGGACATGCACCCTGCGCGTACGCGATGGGCATCTCAAGTTGACCCACCGGCTGGTCCCCGTTGCCTCCCAGGTCGTACTTGTCCGCCAAGGCCTTGCCGATCGCATCGGGGCACGACAGAATCTGATAGGGCCCAAAGCCGAGAGGAACGTGACACCGGATCCCCTTGAGCTGCTTGACGATCTTGTCCGGTGGCACCCCATAACGGAAGGCCAGAGAGATGAGCCGGCCGATAGCTTCGGTAGAGGCAGAGGCGCACCCGCCGGCCTTGCCCATGTTGGCAAAGATCTCTCGCGGGCCGAAATCGTCCTCGTTGACTGTGACGTACAGGCTGCCGCAGCCCGTTACCTTCTCCCGTGTCTCGCCCCGCAACACGGGCGAGCGGCTCGGACGCACGGGCGTCAGCGGGACTCCCTGCGGGCCCAACTCCAGTTGCATCCCCCCGGCGCGATCGCCCGGCTGTCCTGCTCCCTTGCGCTTCACTTCGCCGATGTTCAGTACCTGCTCCTGGCGAGAGCCGTCCCGGTAGATCGTCACGCCTTTCACACCCAGCTCGTAGGCGAGAAAGTAGACCCGCTCCACGTCCTCCGGCCGGGCCTGATTCGAGAAGTTCACCGTCTTGGAGACGGCGTTGTCGGTATCGTCCTGGAAAGCCGCCTGCATCCGGATATGCCACTCCGGCGATACGTCGTGGGCGGTCACGAACACCTGTTTCAGGTCTTCGGGGATCCCTTGCACATCGTGAAGCCCGCCTTTGGCTGCCACTTCTTTCATCAACTCAAGGGAGTGAAGTCCGCGCTCGCGGATCACCTGCTCGAAGGCCGGGTGCGCTTCGGCAAGCTCGGTGTTGTCCATCACGTTTCGTATGAAGGCCAACGCGAAGATCGGCTCTATGCCGCTCGAACAGCCGGCGATGATGGAGATCGTCCCGGTGGGGGCGATGGTAGTCAAGGTTGCGTTGCGTACCCGCCTACCCTTGGCTTGCCAGGTGCTCTCTGCCCAATTCGGGAATACACCACGGACGGTGGCCAGCTCCTCGGAGGCCTTGATCGCCTCCTCGTGCACAAAGCCCATGATCTCGTGCCCAAGCCCTATCGCGTCGTCGGAGTCATAGCCGATCCCGAGCTCCACGAGCATGTCCGCCCAGCCCATGACCCCAAGGCCGATCTTGCGGTTGCTCGTGGTCATCTGCTCGATCTCAGGCAACGGATACCGGTTCATGTCGATGACGTTGTCCAGGAAATGCACCGCCGTCCAGGTGACTTTGCGAAGCCTGTCCCAATCAACGCCGCCATCTTTGACCATGACCCGCAGGTTGAGCGAGCCGAGATTGCAGCTCTCGTAAGGAAGCAGGGGTTGCTCGCCGCATGGGTTGGTCGATTCGATCTCGCCCAGCTTGGGCGTCGGGTTGTCACGATTCAGCCGGTCGAGGAAAACGATGCCTGGCTCGCCGTTCTTCCACGCGAGATTGACGATGAGATCGAAGACCTTGCGGGCGTTCATGCGCCCCACCTCTTCGCGCCGCCGCGGATTACGCAGCGCGTAGTCTTCGCCGGTGAGCACGGCAGCCATGAACTCCTCGGTGATGCCGACCGAGATATTGAAGTTGTTCAGGATGTGCTCGTCTTCTTTGGCCCGTACGAACTCCATGATGTCTGGATGGTCCACACGGAGGATGCCCATATTGGCCCCCCGTCGAGTGCCGCCCTGCTTGATAGTCTCGGTGGCGGTGTCGAACACCCGCATGAAGGAGACGGGCCCGCTGGCCACTCCGTTCGTCGAGCGGACCAGATCGTTCTTAGGCCGGAGGCGGCTGAAACTGAACCCGGTGCCCCCGCCCGACTGGTGAACGAGCGCTGCATTCTTGATAGCCGTAAAGATAGACTCCATGCTGTCCTCCACGGGGAGAACGAAGCAGGCGGAAAGTTGCTGCAGCTCTCGACCGGCGTTCATCAGAGTGGGCGAGTTAGGCAGGAATTCGAGCCTGGCCATCGCACCGTAGAACTCGGTGACTGTCTCGTCGAGCGAGGCCTCGGGATTGTAGAGAAGGTCGGCCTGGGCGATGTTCTCCGCCACGCGCGCGAGCATGTCCCCCGCTGTCTCGAGGGGCTCACCGTCTTCCGTCCGCTTCAGGTATCTCTTCTCCAGAACCTTGTTGGCGCTCGGCGAAAGGTTCTTATCGAGTTCGGCCGACAAGGCCTGCAGCTCGGCGACAGTCATCTCATCCCCTCTTTCGCAAGCTTTTCCAGTTCTCCCTTGAACTCTTCGACGTTCTCGAACTGCCGGTAGACAGACGCAAAGCGCACGTATGCGACCAGGTCCAATTGCCGCAATCGTTCCAAGGCCATATTACCCACGCGTTCGGACGTGACTTCGTAGGCCAGCTCCTCGCGCAGCTCCCTTTCGATGTCTGCAACGATCTCTTCCAAGCGACCAGTGGGCACGTTTCGCTTCGCGCACGCCCGCATGAGTCCGCGCAGGAGCTTGTCCGGGTGGAAGAGCTCCGTGGTGCCGTCGCGCTTGACGACCGTGATGGGGATCTCTTCGATCTTCTCGTAGGTAGTGAAACGCTGGCCGCATGC
>JADGPI010000038.1 GCA_017882525.1 Thermoleophilia bacterium | reverse complement strand
TCTTCTCGGTTATTGTCATACCCATGCTTATACCCCCCGCCTTCGGGGCTGACATTGGATTGGATACATCGGTCTCGGCCGAAACCCGGGCGCAAGAAGAACCCAGCACAGATGCCGTTACCACGAACGAGGTATTCTATTCCACAGACGCGGGCTCGCGCAACCGAAGGCTCCGGAGCTGGTGACAGCCCTCCATCCTTCGCGCCGGTTCCAGACGCCAGCTCGGAGCGGCACGGTCCCGGACTCCCCGGCGCCAGACCGCCCTCTACCAGCCCGCGGTGAAGAAGTTCTGGGTTATGTCGACCGTGATCGCTTTGATGGCGGCCCCGTAGCCGTTGCCTGGCACCGCCCACTTGCCGTCGAGATCGGACACTTTTCTCGCTGTGCCTTGATGCACCTTGCCGTTCAGCACCAAGTGCCGGGGGTCGCCCGGAGTGTCGATGACCGTCGCCAGCGGCACGCTCACAAGCTTGCAGGCCGGGTCGTCCAGGTGCTGCGGGTACGTATACCAGGCGAGGTGGGCGAACTGGGCTATCACGCCAAGTTCAGCGGTCTTGAACGAGTAGCCGGGGACACCGGGGCCGGTAGCGCCGATGCCCGCGAAGTTGTTCTGCCCAGGCAACACCACACCGCCATATTCGCCGAACCCGGTCTCGTGGATCATCTGGGCCCACGCCATGTCCGCACGGATGCCGAACCGATCCCCGATGACCACGTACGACTTTGCCAAATCCTGGAGAGAGACGGTGAAGTCGCCGCCCTCGGGGTGCTTGCTCAAGAAGTAACGAACGAGGTCGCTGGAGTCACCCAGATAGCGGCCGTTGAGACCGTCCGGGTCGGTCCCCATGACGTTGAAGAGGAAGGCGGCCGCCTCAGATCGAGTGGCCGCGCGCCAAGGAGACATCGACTTGAGCGGCAGCTCGCGCAACAGCCCGTTGTATTGAGCCACCCGAGCTATCACGCCTTGCTGGGGGTCGAAGTTACCCCAGCTCGAGCGATAGCCGCTGGGCGGGACAAAAAGGCCCCGGCCTGCAGCACGCGTGCCCATGGTCACCAACTGGGCCAAGGTGATCGAGTTGTACGGGTGGAAATAGACTTTGCTTCCGGAGGTGTACCCCACGACTATCCCTAGTTTCGCTGCAGCAGCGATGTAGTGGTCGGGATAGAGGTTCCCTCCAGAGCTCTTCGCCACGTCCGCAAAGGTGGACGAGTCGTTTTCCGAGACGGTGATCCGCATGGCAATGTCCACCATCTTCGCGAACTGCTGACGGCTGACAGGGTCGTTGGGATGAAACTTTCCGTCCGGGTAACCCGCTATGATCCCGAGTTGATTCAGCACCTCGATCTGCACATGATATGGATCGGAGGCAATGTCGCTAAAACCGGTAGCATGGGCAGCCGGAGCGAAGAGCAGACCTACGCTCATGACTACCGCCACTGCGAAGCCGAGAAGCCCCGCCATGGGGATGCGTAGGCTTCGGGGCCTTAAGGACTTAAAACTCATGGTTCGGAAGAATACCAGCAATTTGCCACCTTGCCCTACTTGTTGACACATCACGTGCGCGTCCTACCTCTATACTTTCCCCCCGGACCGCGTGGGTCCTGCCCGGCGCCCGGTCCCCGACCTAGACTTGAGGAGAACATGTGGCTAGGCTTATCAAGGCGGTAACGTTCGACTACTGGAACACCCTCTACTCCGGCAACAGCGGAGTCATGAACGACGTCTGGCCGCTCCGTTTCGCCGCACTGAGGGAGGCGCTCCGCGCCGCCGGCGCGCAGGTCACCGACGAAGAGCTCGGCCGGGCACGTACCTCGAGCTTCGACGCGTATGTGGCCGCGTGGGAAGGCGGCTCTCACTTTGGCGCACGCGAGCACGTCCTCCACGTGCTCTCCTTCTTCGGAGCCACCGCGCCCTCTGAGGCAGTGGACGACGCCACTTCCAAGATCGAGGAGGCATCTTTGCGGGTCCGGCTACAACTGCTACCTGGTGTTCGCGAGACCATCCCGGCCCTGGCGGCGGCTGGGTACCGGCTGGGCATCATCTCCGACACGAGTCTGACGCCCGGGCGACTGCTGCTCACTTATCTGGAAAGCGACGGCCTGATCAGCTACTTCTCCACCTTCACCTTCTCCGACGAGACTGGTTTCCCGAAACCGGACCCGCGCATGTTCAAGCGCACCCTCGAGACCTTGGACGCCCGGCCTGAAGAGTCAGCGCATGTGGGAGACACCCCTCGCACCGACATCGCGGGAGCCCGAGCACTCGGCATGCTGGCCGTCCGCTACGCGGCCGCCGCGGATCATGAGGAACCGCCGGAAGCCGACTTCGTCATTAGAGACCACCGGGAGCTGCCGGACATCCTCGCCAGTCAGGGTGATCTTCGCGGCGGGCGCTAATCCCGTCTCCGCTTGTCCGCGACGCCCACCGGCGCCGCTCGCCCGGTGGCGTCCTAGCGGCGCAGCTCGCCTTTCCGCGGCTCGGGGACAAAGGCCAACATGAGCAGGCCCGCGAGGACCGCCGCTCCGGCTCCAACCCAGAAAGGAGCAGCCGGAGACACGTGGTCGTAGAGAAGACCGGCGACGACGCTGGCCGGCAAAGCGGCTATCCCCACCGTCATGTGGTAAGCCCCGAAAGCCGTCCCCCGGCGGGCGCCGGTCGAGAACTCGGCCAGCAGCGCCCGACCGTTCCCGTCTGCGACGCCCATGTACACGCCATATACCGCGAATACGCCCCACACCGCGGCCTGCGAGTGCGCGAGAGCCATCCAGGCGTAAGCCACGGCGAACACCGCGAAGCCAATCAGGGCTACCTTGCGGCGCCCCACTCGGTCGGCGACAAGCCCCGCGGGAACGGAGAAAGCGGAGTAGATGAAGTTGAACACGACGTAAAGCACGGGGATCAAGGCTGCCGCTACCTGTAAGTCGCGGGCTCGGAGGATCAGAAATGCGTCCGACGAGTTGCCGAGCGAGAAGATGGCCGTCACCGCCAGGTAGGCAAGAAGGGGTCCTCGGAGCCGTGACAGACGCGTCCGCAGAGGATCGCGAGGTACGTGCGCGGCGGTGCCATCCAGGAGCTTGGCAGCCGGCTCGCTCGCCTCGGCGACATCTCGCCGGCGACGTTCCTTGATGAAGAAGACGATCACGAGCACGGACAGCACGCCGGGAATGAGCGACACCCAGAATACGGTCCGGTACCCATTGTGGCGCTGGCTCAGGATCAGGAAGGCGATCGCGGGCCCGAGCACGGCCCCGAACTGGTCCATTGCCCGGTGGAAGCCGAAAGAACGGCCCAACTCCCGCGGTTCCACAGAGTCCGCGATGATGGCGTCCCGAGGCGCCGTCCGGACGCCCTTACCGAAGCGGTCCACGAACCGGGCCCCAAGCACCTGGCCCCACCCTCCCGCGAGCGCGAGAATCGGCCGGGAGAGCGTCGAGAGCCCGTACCCGAAGATCATCAGAGACTTGCGTCTGCCCAGCCGGTCGCTGAGCCACCCGGCCACCATCTTGAGCATGCTGGCGGTGGTCTCGGCGACACCCTCGATCAGACCGATGATGGTCTTGTCAACGTGCAGGACGGAGGACAGGAATATCGGGACGATCGAGTAGATCATCTCGGAGCTCACGTCCATGAAGAAGGACGTCACTCCGGTGAAAAAGACGTTCCGATCCAACCCCCAGATCTTCCGGGGGACGTGGGTCTCGGAGCCGTGCATCTCGAAATCCTGAGCCACTGGGGTCTCGGTCACCCCAGGTGAGTCCCTGGCGCGCCGGGCGGCGCAGCCGAGGGCGCACAGATCGCCGTGGTCGCGGGAATGGCCTCTGTTGTCCGTGGCCCCATGGTCCCGGACTCAGCCAACCGGATGAGCGCCTTCTCCCGAACCTCTGCCGCAAGTTCCGACGCCCGCACCTGATCGGCGGCCCAGGCCATGAGTCGCATCGAGAAGCCGGTGTCGTCCGCGTCCACCACCTGCACCGACGGCTCCGGCTTTGGCAGGAAGGCCGGATGGGCCCGCGCTTCTTCCAAGAGGATCGAACGCACGAGAGCCACATCGGCTCCGTACTCGAGGCGCAACACAACCAGCGCCGGCGACTGGGGATCCACCAGGCTGTAGTTGCGGATCGCCCGATCGGACAGGAGTTTGTTGGGGAGCACAAGGCGCCGGTTGTCCCACGTGCGGATGTTCGTGTAGAAGAGGCCGATGGATTCGACCGTCCCGAACTCCCCCTCCACGAGCACGCTATCCCCCAGCCGGATGGGCTGCACGAAGGCGATGATCACTCCCGAGACCAGATTCGCCAGGGTCGCTTGAGCCGCGAATCCGATCCCGATGCCGGCTATCCCGGCCGATGCGAACATCCCCACAGCCACCCTCTTGAGGGCGGAGACGTCCATGATCCAGAACACGACCCCCACCGCCACGAAGAACAGGGCGACCTCCATCAGGCGCACGATCATGCGCAGGCGTGTCTCCGCACCGGGGTCGGCCTCAGCGAGGTTACGGCGCCTGGAGAAGCGGTCGACGGCATGCTTCGCGCCCCGGTATACCAACCACGTGCCGGCAAGCACGAGGACGGACACACCGCCGTTGACAAAGTAGTCTTTGTTCTCAGTCCAGAAGCTCATCCGGCCTCCACTATAGCAATCGGTGGCCGCAGGCGGACCTCGTTCGGGCCGCCCGCCATGGCGTAGACCTGCGCCCCCCGGGGAAGATACAAGAAAGCGCCACAGCGGGAGGATTTCGACGTGACGAACAGCTCTTGTGTGACGAGGAGGTTCGCGTGACTGAGCAGGGCAATACCTCCGGGGCCGGCGGGCCGGCCGGCGGCGGCGCAGAGCCGGCCGCCGACGCTCTCGCCGAGTACCGCAGCCGGCGGGACTTCACCCACACCGCCGAGCCGGCGGGTGGGAGCGTAGGCACAGCCGGAGAACGGCTCATCTTCTGCGTTCAAAAGCACGCGGCGTCCAGGCTCCACTACGACTTCAGACTGGAACTGGGTGGTGCTCTCAAATCCTGGGCGGTCCCTAAGGGTCCTTCGCTCGACCCGCACGCCAAGCGGCTCGCGGTCATGGTCGAGGATCACCCGTTGGAATACGCGTCTTTCGAGGGAACGATCCCCGCGGGCGAGTACGGCGCCGGGACAGTGCTGCTATGGGACGCCGGCTGGTGGGAGGCTGACGCGGCTTGGCAGGCTGCAGGTGCCAACCGGGGCGCCCGCCTCCATACGGAGACTGCCGCTCCTGCGGTCGACGCGGC
>JADGPI010000037.1 GCA_017882525.1 Thermoleophilia bacterium | reverse complement strand
TGGGCGATATCCGAAAGCGAAAGCTCCGACTAACCGCGTTGTGCGTCGCAGGGGTCTTGATCCTTGCGTTCGCGGCGGTCCTAGCCGGCTGCGGCAGCAGTTCGACCACGACTACCGCGGGGCCCGCCACGACGTTGGCTCCCACAACTACAACAGTTGCCGGCGGCCCTGCGACCACGGGGCCGAGCGGCGCGACTCCGGCGAAGATCACGATCCCGCTGACCGGAGATGAGAGTGTCCCGGCGGTCACGACTTCCGCGAGCGGTACTGCGATTATCATGATCGAAGCCGGGCCCACCGGTTTCAACATCTCGTATGAGATCGATGTGACCAACATAGTCGACGTGACGGCGGCACACATCCATCTAGGCGCCAAAGGTGCGAACGGCCCGGTTATCGTGCCGCTCTTTACCGGCCCTCAAAAACCCGGTAGCTTCACCGGTGTCCTTGCTCAAGGCACGATCACTGAGGCAGATCTGACGGGCCCGATGGCCGGGAAGACTTTCCAAGATCTGGCGGCTTCGGTGCTCGGCGGGCAGACGTACGTGAACGTCCATACGGTGAAGAATCCGAACGGTGAGATCCGCGGGCAGATCGTCGTTTCCGCAGCCGGCGCGACCACGCCGCCGACCACTATCGCTGCCGGCGGGCCAACAACGACCACGAGCGCGGGCTCCGGTTACTGACGTATCACGGGTGGAGCTGCGGACACGCGTAGACCTGCGGAGAAGCATCATCGGGCGGATGTCTAGGCGTCTCATGACCCGTGGACAATCGCAGGAATTCTGTCGTACGTGGCCGCCTCTCGCGCGCTCGCCGGCGTGATTCACGCAGGCGTTGAGCTTGCGGTACGGCTCGAAGGGCTGATCTGTGAGGAATGGCGGCGTATCGCCGCGGCTGCTCGCAGCCTCTACCCGGGCGATGCTTCGCAATGCATGGAGGTGGGCGGCGGCGTGGCTTTGTGGCTGGGTAACGGCTCGCCGTTGAACAGCGCAACCGGCTTGGGCATGCTGCGAGCGGTCGGCGAGTCCGACCTGGTCTGCGTCGAAGACTTCTACCGCGCCCGAGGCGCCCATGCCACGATAGGGCTGTGTCCGTTCGCCGACCCCAGTCTGCTCGTTGGGCTGGGCGATCGGAAGTGGAGGGCGACCGAGTTCGAGCACGTGCTGTATCTGGAGCTGGACTTGCCCCTTCCCGACCCTGACCCTGCCATCGAGGTGCGCGTGTGCCAGGGGGAGGAGCGGGCGGTCTGGGCGGAATTGGTGCCGGTGGGTTTCGCGCGCGAAGGCACACCCGCCCCGGGCCACCAGCGATTCAGTCGAGTCGCGGCCTCGCAAGAGGATGCCGTCCTGTTTCTAGCCTGGGTGGACGGAGTGCCCGCCGGCACCGGCAAACTGGTCATCGCCGACAAGGTCGGTTGGCTTTCGGCGGATACTACCCTCCCGGAGTTTGGCGGGAGGGGCGTCCAACGGGCGGTCCAGCTGCACCGGTTGCGGGCGGCCCAAGAAGCCGGGTGCGAACTGGCCGTGACCGAGAGTTCGCTCGGAAGCGGTTCTCAGCGCAACATGGAAAGGCTCGGCTTTCGCATCGCCTATACCCACGTGGAGTTCGCCGGCCCGGACGACGAGTCGTCCGCTCAAACCGCGACCGGGGGCTAGCGCCCCCGACCGTTTCTGCCGCCGGCTAGCGGCTTCTGCTGTACCGTCTGCTGGCGGCCTTTTTCGACCCGGCATAGACGAGTCTCGGGGGGGTCCGCTTGGCCGTCCGCTCGGGACTGGGCACGACCCGCTGCACGTAGTCGAAGCCCTCAAGGTCATGGCAAGGTATGACCGTACCTATTAGCCTCTCGATATCACGAAGACTGTTGATCTCCTCGGCCGCCATGAAGCTGATGGCTGTGCCGCCGGCCCCAGCGCGCGCCGTGCGGCCGATGCGGTGCACGTAGTCCTCGGCTTTGGAGGGCAGGTCGAAATTGATGACGTGCGAGATACGGTCGACATCGATGCCGCGCGCCACGATATCGGTGGCGACGAGTACTCGGTAGTCGCCCCTCTTGAAGCCGTCCAGGGCTTGCTGCCGTTGCGGCTGGCTCCGATTCGAATGGATGGCCGCGCCGCGGATGCGGCTGCGCTCGAGCACCCGGCAGAGCCGGTCGGCGCGGTGCTTGGTGCGCGTGAACACGAGCACTCGGTTGAGATCGCGCTTGTTGAGCAGTTCCACCAGAAGGTCGGTCTTCTGTTCCTGGTGGACTGGGTACACAGCCTGCTCGACTTCGTCGACCGGAGTCGCACTTGGCGCCACGTTGATGGTGACCGGGTTGGTGAGTGTCGCGCCGATCACCCGCAAGACGGTGGGTGTCATGGTCGCGGAGAAGAGCAGATTCTGCCTCTTCGTGGGGAGCGAGTTGACGATGCGCCGCACGTCGGGCCAAAAGCCCATATCCAGCATGCGGTCGGCTTCGTCCAGCACCAGGATCTCCACGTGGCTGAGGTCGAGGTCGCCTCGCAGCTGAAGGTCGAGGAGTCGGCCGGGCGTGGCAACGAGGAGGTCGACGCCGCGCCTGAGCTGAGCCAGCTGAGGGCCGTAACCCACGCCGCCGTGCACCGCGGTCGCTCTCTGGCCCGTGGTGCGAGCTACCGTGCGAGCGACCTCATCGATCTGGAGCGCCAATTCCCGGGTTGGAGTTATCACCAAAGCGCGGATCTGACGTTTGGCGGGCTGCCCCGGGCTCGTGCGCCCTCCGTTGGGCTCGCGCCCTGGACCGGTCGCCGTGACGTCGCGTTCGTTCAGACGTTGCAGACTGGGCAGGATGAAAGCGGCGGTTTTGCCGGTACCCGTCTGGGCGCACGCCACAAGGTCTTTGCCTTCGAGGGCAAGGGGGATGGCTTGTTCCTGGATGGGAGTGGGCTCGGTGTAGCCCATGTCGCGCACTGCCTTGAGCATATGCGCGTCGAGACCTAGATTGTCGAACAAAACAAAACTCCTTTTGTGCGTCCAAATGGCGCACTGCGTTGTAGACGCAGTTGAACCATGAGTCGCCACAACAAAGGAGCGGGGAACAACCGGGTCTTAATTCAATTATTGGCGGAAGTATACCCTTTTCGGTCGCGAGCCGTCGGAACGAGCGAAAGCCTTGTGGCCGCCAGAAGATAGAAGACGGCAACGCCCCGGAATGGTGCCAGAGGTTCGAGGACTCGACGCACGCCATCGGGAGTCAAACGCGCTCCTTCTCCCATGAGCCGTCCAAGCAGCGTCTGGATGCCGAGATCGTCCACCGGGACCACGTCGGGCCGGCCGAGTCCCCTGATGAGGAGGTAGTCGGCAGACCACCGGCCGAATCCCCGGATCGCCGCCACCCGTGCCCGCACCTCATCGTCGGGCAGGCCTTCAAGCGCCTCCAAGTCCTCCCGGCCAGTCGTCACCAGTTGGGCCAAGCCGCCGATGTACTCCGCCTTCCTCTGGGACAGCCCGCACCCTCTCAGTGCCTCGAGGGGCGCTGCCGCGACCGCTTCAGGGCTCGGGAAGACGACGAAGCCGTCCAGCGGCTGTCCAAATCTCTCGACCAACCGGCCTCGGATATGGTGCGCGGCCAGAAGTGATATCTGCTGTTCGATCACCGCCGTCACGAGCATCTCGAACAAGGTCGCCGGCCGGAAAGCTTTCATGCCGCGAAGGCTGACGGTGAGCGGGCCAAGCAGCGGATGATCGCGCGCACTCTCGTAGAAAGGTTGCAGATCGAGACTGGCGTTGACGAGTCGCCGAGCGATGGCCTCCACTGTCTCGCCGCGCGCCTTCGGTCGGGCGGTCGCCTCCAGACGCGGCGGATCAAAAGAGCTCTGGCGGACTTCCAAAAGGCTGGGCACACCGTCGATGCGGACTGCAGACCGGAGGGAAGCCGCAGGCTCCGCCGCCGTCTCAGCAGCTGGCTCCTCGGCAAGGCGGGCGTCCGGCTTGGCTGCGGCCCTGGCGTGGCTCGAGGCAAAGCTGGCCGCCGCACGCAGGCTGAGCGCCAGGTCGTACGGCCCGGACACTTCGAAGCCAACAAGTCGAGGTGGCCCAGGGGCTGTGTTCACCGCCGGTGCCTCCTGGGGGCGGTCCGGGTCACGGGATGAGCAGGACCTTGCCTGCAGAACTCCGTGATACGAGCAGCCGGTGTGCGGCCGCGAGAGGCGATCTCGACCCTCATACTCGTGTCAGCGCCCGTGAGCGTCATCCGGAGCGGGGGCTGGCGCTGGCCTACGCGCCGGGTCCAGCTGCCGCGGGATCCGCGACTCGCACGGGACTCCGGTCTGGCATAGCCCGCATCCATAGCCGTCGAATCCGTATTCGGCCTTGATGAAGTCGCGAGTGGTGGGTTGCAGATGCCTGTCACAAGCGCGTATATCTCTACCTCCGGCGTTGATGGATCCCACCGGGCACCGTTTTGCGCATCTCCCGCACGTCCCCAGAGAGTAGTGAAGACAGTATGCGGTGTGGCTATCGTAGGGGCGTGGGGTCGGAGGGATCCGCACCTTAGCCACCAGCGACCCCAGCCGCATGGCCTTTCCCCCGGCAGTGATGAGGCCGCCGGAAAGTCCGAAGGTGCCCAGGCCGCAAACGTATGCCACGTGCCGCTCGGACCAAGAGGAGGTGACGCCCGAATGGGCATCTCGGCATACGGCAAACTGCGGCATCAGCGCGGGGGCCAGCGCCTCGATCCCCGCGCCGGCCAGTTTCTCGATCATGATCCGGTGCAGCTCCACGTTGCCGCGCTGCCCGAATATCCGCGCACGGGCCCAACGCTCTGAGGGGTAGAGGTCCTGCTTGCGGTTATCGGCTTTGGTGGCCTGGGTCTGACACAGCACCCAGCTGATCACGGCTAGCTCATCCGGCGCGACTTCCTCTCCCGCGCACAGGGCGAACGCTTCGGCGGGGGTCCAGTGGCCGGCCCCGGCAGATTCTTTGAGCGCGGGAAAGAGCGGGTCGGCTCCGTTCGCGTAGCCCACCAAGGGATTGCAGAAAGCGGGTTCTCGGAAGGCTCCACCAAGCGAGTTCGCTGAAGAATCGTCGATGAACTCCCGGACGACGCGCTCGACGAGGTCGACGGCAGCCGTTCCGGCAGTAGTCGCATTCATCCCGGGTCTCCTATCTGAGCCGCTTGTATTTCTTCCAGGTGGGGTCGGGCTCTTCGAACCAGGCAGGCGTAGCTTTCGGCTTGAACTTGCCATAGAAGATCTTGTCCGCTCGGCTCATCCACCAACCGGCCTTCCTCTTACGCGAGGCGAGCTCCACCGAGAAGCGATGGAAAGGGGTCCGGGGGTTGGTCCACGGGCACGATCCCACACAAACGCCACAATCCGTGCCCGTCTCATTCCACACAGTGAAGCAGGCCTCGGGGTTGATCTGCCACTTCTCCACGCCGCGTATCACTTTCTTGCTCCCGTGTGGGATCGCGCCGCTTGGGCAGGCGTCCGCGCATATCCGGCAGTCCTTGCAGAACTCGTCGATGCCGATATCCACGGGGGAGTCGAAGGACAGGGGCAGATCGGTGGTAACCGTGCTCAGCTTGAGGCAACTCCCCAATTCCTTAGTGATCATCAATCCGTGACGTCCCAGCTCGCCCATCCCCGCGTCGATCGCGATGGGCACGGTAAGCACCTGGTAGTTCGGCATGACGTGAGCGCGTGCCGGGTACCCCAGCGCACGGATGTAGGCCGCCAGGGTGGTGGAGATCATGGCCAGCTTTCCATACACGCGCATGACTTCGACCACCTCGGAAAGCACGGGACCGGTCTCGATCATCCGCGGATCCAAGCCCACGGCGATGCTGATGGCGTTCTTGTGGGTCAGCTCGATCATTTGACCGAAGCTCCTCGCGGGGTCGTGCCAGGTCTTGCCGATGTTCGTGTAGACAAAGGCCGGATCGAGCGGGCCGATGCGCACGACGTCGGCGCCTAGGTGCCGAGCGAAGCCCTTGATCTTCTCGGCCGCCCGGTCAGCAGCGATGGCGACCGGCTCTGGAGCAATGGGGCCGTCCACGGCGTCTTCCCCGCTGAAGCGGAGCAAAGTCTCCATCTCCATGCCGAGCATGAGGGTATCGAGTGGGCTCCCGACGTGTCCGAGGCCGGGAAGCCCGCGGATCTGGTCGTCTTTGTCTTTCCACTCCGGGTGTCGCGCATAGAACGCTTCGCAATCCGCGGTGCCGGGTTCTAGGGTGTTGCGCGCCTGGACGTTGTCGCGCTCATCAAAGGGAGTCAGCTCCCCGATTACTCGGTATCTGGGTCTGGCGAGTCTCATGGCGCGTTCCTCAGACCCGGCTTGCGACTGAGCTGCGGCTGGCCTTCTTGCGCTCCTCAGCGCCCAGCGTGGCTTTGCGCACGTGCACCGATTTCGGCGTCACTTCCACCAGTTCGTCCGCGGCGATCCACTCCAGCGCTTGGTCGAGGGTCATCTCGCGCGGCACTTTGAGTCCCATGTCGATCTCTTTGGTCTCCGAACGGTAGTTACCGAGCTTTTTGGTCTTGGTGGGATTGCACGCCATGTCTTCCGCGCGGGAATGCTCGCCGATGATCATCCCGGCATAGACCCGATCCATGGGGGAGACGAACAGCGTGCCTCTGGCCTGAAGGTTCTCAAGCGAGTAGCCGGTGGCCATGCCGCCATCCATGCTCACGAGCGATCCGCGATCGCGGTGGGCCACCTCGCCGCACCACGGGCCATAGCCGACAAAGCGCGACGACATGATGCCGAGGCCACGGGTCTCCGTGAGGAAGTCCCCCCGGTACCCGATGAGACCGCGCGTGGGGATAGTGAACTCCAGCCGGACGATGCCGGTCCCCGCGTTGTGCATGCCTGTGAGCTCTCCCTTGCGCTGGGCGAGCTTCTCGATGACCACGCCCTGGTACTCGTCCGGCACGTCCACGACGAGCTCCTCCATCGGTTCTTGCACGCGTCCGTCGGCACCGGTCTGCGTTATGACCTCCGGCCGGGAGACGCAGAGTTCCATACCTTCCCGCCGCATCTCCTCGATGAGTATGGCAAGATGCAGCTCTCCTCGTCCCGATACTTTCACACCGTCGGCACGTCCCAGGTCCTCCACTCGAAGAGCGACGTTCACACGAAGTTCGCGTTCGAGCCGGTCTTTGATCTGGCGCAGAGTGACCGCCCGGCCATCCTCGCCGGCGAACGGCCCGGTGTTCACGAGGAAGAACATGGAGACGGTCGGCTCCTCGATCTCCAAGGGCGGCAGTGCCGGATCCAAGAGCTCGGGCGACGACAGAGTGTCGCCGATCAGGATGTCCTCTGGCCCGGTGAACCAGACGATGTCGCCCGCCGACACCTCGTCGACCTCCTCACGCTCGAGACCGCGCGTCACCCACAAATGCGTGGAACGCGTGTTCTCCGCCGAGGCGACGGTCCAGTCCGAGGTTTCGTGGTCTAGGTCGTTCCACACCGCGGACGTGCGGGTAAGGTCTTCCCCCTTGCGGTGAACCCCTTGGAGCACGCGGCCGCAGCCGATGCGCCCCAGGTAGTCGCTCCAGGCGAGCGTGGAGACCTGCATGCGGAAAGGAGCGCCCTCGATCACTTTGGGGGGCGGCACTTCGGAGATGATGGTCTCGAACAGCGCATCCATCCCCTCGTGGAGATCGTTGTCCGGGTCGCGCACTATCCAGCCTTCGAGGGCGGAGCCGTAGACGACCGGGAAGTCAGCCTGTATATCGGTGGCGCCAAGCTCGAAGAACAGGTCGAAAGTCTTGTCCAGTGAACCGTGGGGGTCAGCATGGGGTCGGTCGACCTTGTTGACGACCACTATCGGGCGCAGGCCCAGGCGCAGAGCGCGCATCAGCACGTAACGGGTCTGAGGCATGGGGCCTTCGTTGGCGTCCACAAGCAGAAGCACGCAATCCACCATGGAGAGGACGCGCTCCACCTCGCCCGAAAAGTCTGCGTGGCCGGGGGTGTCTATGATGTTGATCACGTAACCGCCCCAGTTGACGGTGCAGTGCTTGGAGCGGATGGTGATACCGCGTTCGCGCTCCAGATCGTAGCTGTCCATCACCCGCTCTTCCATGCGTTGATTGTCGCGGAAGACATGGGCGGCGCGAAAGATCGAGTCGATCAGAGTCGTCTTGCCATGGTCTATGTGCGCGATGATGGCCACGTTTCGGATGCGCTCCGCATGGGAAGCGGGCGTGGACTCATCGGGCGCGATTCTATAGTCTGTGGACGGCATCAAGCCTTGAGCACCTCGTTGGATCGGCGGGGAGACAGAGCCCCGAGAGCAGGCACAAGATTATAGCCTATGGAGCGCAAACGTGCCTGCCGGGGCCGCTCCCGGGGCGGGCTCCCGGGCTCAGGGGTCACTGCCGAGTACCTCTCCAGGCCATGAAGGCGGTCCAGGGGTCGCGTCCGGGCCTCAACTTCCAGGTCCACCACTCGTGCTCGTTGCTACGGATGAGAGCCCGGGGAAGGCGCACGGCCATGCGGGCTGGAACAGGCCCAACATCGAGCGTTCCGCTCTGCAGGTCGCGGGTGGGCTTCAGCAGCAGCCGCATGCCGTCCACGCAACCCGCAGGCGCCTCAGCCAGAACCAGCCGCGTACCGTGGACCATCACGCGACTCAATCTTAGGTCTGTCAGGAGCAAGGCGTCCACCGAGACGACCGGATGGCCTTCGGCCGCTGAAAGCATCGCGTCGTTCTCCGGAGATCGCGGTGTCTCCTCATAGCCCAGTACGTCGTCCACCACAATGTCTTGCGCAGCGTACGCGAAAGCGTCCGTCTCCCGTGTCTCCGGCCCGCGGGGGTAGAAGAATGCGTCGGTCTCAGCCGTGGCCTCACCGTGCGGGTAGGCGTAGGCGTCCGTATCCGGGCTGCCCGCCTCGCGATCGTATGCCATCACCTCCGGGTCGGGCGTGCGGGAGTCGGTGCGGTCGGCGTAGGCCAGGGGGCGTTCGCCGGGTTGAACCACCGCGGCAAGTGCGCGAAAGACGAGGCCCTGCGTGTCCGCCGAATCTTCGCCCAGCTCTACCAGCATCGAGTACTGCTGCATCAACTCCCAAACCCGCTGTCGTACGCCGGAGATTTCCATGGTCTTCCCTCTGGTCGTGTGGCGCTGTCAAGAGCCGGACGATACTAGACTGCCCCGGCGAAACATCGCCCAAACTCGAGAAGATCGGCCGGGTTCGGCGTGGCCGGGCGCGATGTTGTACCATGGCGACCAGCGCCCAGTGGTGCTGTGGTGCCACGCGTGGGAGCCTTGGGGGATATGACGGACCATCCAGTCGGAAAGGGAGCAAGGGGTATGAGAACGATCGACCTGGAGAATCATTTTGTGACGGATGTGTGGAGCGACGCGCTGGTCGCCAACAAGGGCAAGGGCTATCCCACGGTGGACAAGGAGAGGGGCCTCGGTTTCTCCCCTGAAACCTGGATGCCCCTCGGCAAAGAGGGCGAGCTGCGGGACATGGGCGAGGGTCGGATCAAGCTCATGGATGCCGCCGGCGTCGACTATGCCGTGCTGTCCCTTACGTCACCCGGCGCGGAGTCGTTCGAGGCCTCGGTCGGTAGGAAAGTCGCCCAGGAGTCCAATGACGTCTTGGCGGCGGCGATCGACAAGCACCCTGACCGTTTTGGCGGGTTTGCTTCTTTAGCGCCCAAGGATGTCGATTGGTCGATCAAAGAGCTCGAACGTTGCGTCAAAGAACTGGGCTTCGTGGCTTGGAACACGCACTCCAACTACGGAGACGCGTACATCGACGAAAGGCGCTTCTGGCCGCTGCTCGCCAAGGTGGAGGAGATGGACATCCCCGTCTATCTTCATCCCGCCGTGCCGATGATCCAGGGGCTCCGTGAGTTCGGGATGGTTCTGGGAGGTCCCACCTTCGGCTTCGGGACCGACGTCATGTATACGTTCCTGCGCATGATCGTGCGCGGTGTCTTCGACACGTTCCCCAAGCTGAAGATCATCATGGGCCATTACGGCGAGGCACTTCCCTTCCTGGTGGATCGGGTAGACCGTGCTTACATGCAGAACCACTGGAAGCCCAACGCGGAGATCGGCTCGGGCAGCAAGGAATGGGCCAGCTACTACTTGAAACGCAACCTTTGGGTCACCACCAGCGGGAACTATCTGCCGGCGGCCTTCTTCTGCACCCGCGATGGGATCGGCATGGACAAGATCCTCCTGGGCACCGACTTCCCATACGAGGACATGAGCGACTGCATGGGCTTCCTCAAGGGCCTGACCCTGACCGACGACGAGAAGATGAAGCTGTACGAAGAGAACGCCACCGCGATGGGGTTTGCCGGCTA
>JADGPI010000244.1 GCA_017882525.1 Thermoleophilia bacterium | reverse complement strand
CATCTCTCAGTCTCCTCTCAGGTGACGCCGACAAGCCGGGATAAACGCAGCCATTCCGGCCCCGCCTTGGTGCGCCGAGTTTGCCCAAACTCTCCCTTCTCCTCTCAGGCCAGCCCGTCGGGTCCCATTCACCCACCGGACCGCCGTGCTTGAGGTACCAAGCCTCCCATTCAGACTTGCCTCAAGCTTCCAAGCGCAATGAGATCACGCTTGGACCAACAGCGTAGCTTTAAGTTATACGTGTGTCAACAACTTGCTTCTTATTCACGGGTCATGCGCCCAACTACTTTTGTGCGACCCTATTTCCAATATGAATGTCAGGTCATTGCAAGCTTTGCAGCTAGAGTATAAGTTTATGCTACTACGAAATTCGCTATGCACTTGAACACGTGGTTCAAGATGCGTGAGACATCATCTTAAATGTCTATCTTGGCGCGATTCTGTTCGTGCGCCGGTCCGAAGTGCTGTCTGAGTAGAGTCTCCGGCAACTGTTTGGTGTCCGCCTGAAGCGCGAGCTTCGCGGAAACCCTTTCGGCACATTGCCGCTTTGTGGGGTAAAGTTCTGCAACCCATGCAAGAACGGGTTGTGCGCGTTTTGTTCATTTGGCGAACGGCGCAGGCGAGCAGGCTTCGCCCGACTGCCCGTGTGTGGTGGCGTTCGTCGTGGCGGACGCTCAGTCCGTTTTGTGCGGGACAGAGAGGCCGGGACGTCAGAATGGGCTTGGATGCGCTAACCGAACAATGTGCGAAGGTTCTTGACTTCGTTTGCGAGATTCACCGGGCTAATCCGGACAGCGAGGTGTCGGGTCTCCAATTGCAGATCGAGCTGGGATTGGATGCCGCGACCGTTCGCTTGTTGACCACCCGGCTCGTCGAGGGCGGACTGGTCGAGGTGGACTTCCTCTTGGCCAACCTCTGGATCAGACCTACGGACCTAGGTCTAGAGGTCAATAAAGTCACCTAGCCGCGGGTGCTCAGTGCGGTCACCACGGGCCATGTAGTCTGACCAGAGGCGCCACGTGCTGGCTCTCTCTTGCAGTCCTGCGCCGGCTCGCCCAAGTGGCCCAGCACGGCGGACAGGTGGCTGCGTCGAACGGCCCCGGTCAAGCGCGAGCCCTACTCCCAGGCGATGAGTGGCAATTCATTGGGTACGAGGACATCCTCGTGATGGGGCAGCACTCGGACCGAATAGCCTTGGAGTCCGGAGGCGCGACAAGGTACCGCGCCCACGAATACATGTACCTCGCCCTCGCAGGCAGCCCAGACCAAAGGAACCCCGCGGCCCGAGCTCAGTGACCCGTCCGCCCGGAGAGGTCCGTAATAGGCTTCCACGGCTACTTCGGAAGGTTCGAGCGATCCCAATCCGATTTTGGCGGTTAGCCGGAGCGTCTCTCCCACGGCCATGTCCGCCGAGCCCTCGCTGTCTACCGAAACGACTCTGATCTGCTGCCACGCCTGCCGCACCTTTGCTTTCCAAGCGGCCAATTCCCTGGCTTTGGCGTAGTCGTTCGCGGAAAGGCGGAGAAAATGGTCGGCAGCTGGGATGTAGAAGTGGTCCACATAAGCCTTCACCATTCGGTCGCTCGAGAACGCGGCGGCCAATGTGCGGATGGAGTTCTTCATCATGGTGATCCAGCCTCGTGGCAATCCGTCGGCGTCTCTCTCATAGAACAGCGGGACCACCTCGTGCTCCAACAATGAGTAGAGCGCCTCCGCGTCCACCTCGTCTTGATAGTCCGCGTGGACGAACTCCTCCCCGTCGCCGATGGCCCAGCCAACGCCGGGGCGGTACGCTTCCGCCCACCAGCCATCGAGCACCGACAGGTTGAGGCCACCATTCGGCACGACTTTCATCCCGCTGGTGCCACACGCTTCGGACGGGCGCCGCGGGTTGTTGAGCCATACGTCCACGCCCTGGACAAGCATGGAGGCCTTGAGAAGATCGTAGTCCTCGAGCATTACGACGCGATTGGCCAGGCCCTCTCTCTGGGCGATGTCCACGATCTGTCGGATCAGTTCTTTGCCCGCCCCGTCCCGCGGATGAGCCTTGCCAGCGAAGATGACCTGAACGGGTCGGTTCTCGTCCAATAGTAGTGAGCGAAGCCGAGGCAGATCCCGGAAGAGGAGCGTTGCTCGCTTGTAGGTAGCGAATCGCCTGGCGAAGCCGATCGTGAGAGCATCGGGGCGAAGAGGTTGGCTGCGGGGCAGTCCCCCCGGCACCCCCATGCGCCGCCGGCGCGCCTGCTGCTGGACCTCCTCCCGAACATATGCCACCAGCCGCTCCCGCAAGCGAGCATGGGTGTGCCAGAGCTCCACATCGGGAATCCGCTCCACCCCCTGCCACGACTCCGGTTCAGCGCAGTCTTCTCGCCAGCGCGGCCCAAGATAGTTGTCGAACAAGAAGGCCATCTCTGGAGCGACCCACGTTCTGGTGTGCACTCCGTTCGTGATCGACTCGATAGGGAGATCGCTACGCGGAAACTCCGCCCAGCCCGGTTGCATCATGCGGCCGGTGACCCGGCGGTGAAGTCGACTGACAGAGTTCCTGCGCGGAGATTGGCGAAGCGCCAAAACGGCCACGTTGAACTGCTCGTGCGGGTCTTCCGGGTCCACCCTCCCCATCCGCATGAAGTCTTCGATGTCAACCCCAAGTCCATCGAGGTAGGCCGAGAAGTACTTCGCGAGCAGATCTTTATCAAAGAGGTCAAAACCGGCGGGAACGGGCGTGTGTGTCGTAAAGAGCGTTCCTGCGCCAGTGACCTGCCGGGCCTCGAGGAAATCGAGGCCAGCGGCCTCCCGTAGCTCGCGGACGCGCTCCAACGTGGCGAACACGGAGTGACCCTCATTCAGGTGGCACAACTGCGGGTCGATCCCCATCGCGCGAAGCGCCTTCATCCCCCCTATCCCCAGGACCATCTCTTGAGCGAGGCGTTCTTCAGGTCCGCCACCATATAGCTCACTGGTAATCCGCTGACCCGCGATGTCATTCTCGGGCAACGAGGTGTCCAGAAGGTAGAGGGGAACCCTGCCGACCTGCACGAGCCAAACCATGGCCCAGACAGTGCGGCCTGAGATCTCCACCGACACCTTGAGCGGGGAGCCACCTGGCCCAGCGACTGCCTTGACCGGCAAAGTCGAGAAATCGTGCAGGCGGTAGTCCTCGTATTGCCAGCCCTCCGCGTTGAGCCGCTGAAGGAAGTACCCTTTCTTGTACAGAAGGCCCACCGCGACCAACGGAAGATCGAGCTCGCTTGCCGACTTTAGGTGGTCGCCGGCCAGAACGCCCAGACCGCCGGAGTAGATGGGAAGGCAAGCACCAAGTCCGTATTCCATGCAGAAGTAAGCAAATTGCAGATCAGGTCGCTCCGGGTACCTGCGTTTGAACCACCCGGACTCCGTCATGTAGGCATCCAGGTCTTCGACAGTGCGATCGAAATGCGCGAGAAAAGCAGAGTCGGAAGCCGCCCGCACGAGCTTGTCGCCCGAAACTCGTCGCAACATAAGCACCGGGTTGTGCCCCGACTTCTCCAACATCTCGGCGTCCAAGTGCTGAAATAGCTTGAAAGCTCTGTGATCCCACGTCCAACGCAGGTTGTAGGCCAGGTCTTCGAGCCTGCAAAGTCTTGCCGGGATCTCCGGGTGTACGGTGAATTGATGGATATGGCGCATTTATCCTCGCTTGCCTAATACCCGGTAGTAGTTGCCTACGCGAACAACGTCATGTATAGGATGTCGTTTTTCCCGGTTCGGGTAAACACGCTTGTGAATCAAGGCAGTCCGAGCAACTTGTGGATCTGCAGCGATAACCTCCAGGCCGGGTGTGCCATGACAAGCGCCACCGCCCGCTCGCGAGCCTCCCGACCACCTTCCCATTCTGGCTGAACGCTGACCATTGCTCCAGGATGCAGTGACGACAGCCGCTCAGCGAGCCTGGTATCAAGGTACTCGTCAGCGACCAGCTTGAGTTCGTCGATCGACCCGCTCCAATCCGCCGCGACGTCGTAATCCGGCGGCTTGGGACTCACCACGACCCAGTCGGGCTCCGTCTCGGCACCCCCGGAAGCAAAGAGCGACGCGGGATCGACCGTGCCGTTGGTCTCTACGTGGACCTTGCGCCCACACTTGTGGAGCTCGCGGACCAAGCAGGCGAGCTCCGCCGACTGGAGAAACGGCTCGCCCCCGGTTATGCAGACGCGAGGAAGCCCCACCGCCGAGACGATATCGGCCACGGTCAGCTCTCGCCCGCACCGCTCGTCCCAGGTCTGCGGAGTGTCGCACCAGCGAACGCAGGCGAGCCCCAGGGCTTCCGCATTGCAGCCCGCCAGACGGACGAAAGACATCGGCACACCCGACCAGTACCCCTCGCCCTGAAGCGAATCGAAGATCTCTATCACACGTACAAGCGACATCAGGATCTCAGAGGCCGGTGCGCAGGCCTAGCGGAGGCGCGATTGCGAGATTCGGCAACCATTCCTGTTGTCCCAGGCCAGAGGACGAGCCATGGCCTACTGGGTGACCTCTGCATAGCTGTTCGGACCTTCGTAGAGACGTACTCGGACCACAGGAAGACCGGCAGCCGCCAGCTTCGCGAAGGCCCATCCCGCGATAGCCTCCACCGTCGGTACGAAGTCGACCACCTCGTTGAGGAGCGTATGATCGAGCGGCTCGACCGCTATCCGTGCCACCCGGGCGCGCAGATCGGCAAAATCCATCACCATTCCGGCAGATGGCCCTTCTCGCTCGGGCACGCCGCTGACGCTCACTTCCAGCGTATAGGTATGACCGTGCAGGTTGCGGCACTTGCCCTCGTGGTCGGGGAGACGATGGGCAGCCGCGAACGTGGTGACGCATGTGATGGTGGTGTTCACTTCACCCCCGCGATGTCGCCAGGCCGATGCCCGGCCGATTCGAGACCAACTTGCTCAACGCTCATAGGCAATGGGGTCGGTCGCGCCGGCGGCGGTGAAGGCCGCGAGGCGAGCTTGACAGGTATCGCAGACACCGCACGCCGGGCGGCGCCCTTGGTAGCACGAATGTGTGAGCTCGTAACGCACGCCGTGCGACAGCCCCCAACGGATTATCTCCGCCTTTGGCCACTGGACGAACGGGGCCGCGACGCGCAGCCCGAACTGGGTGCCGAACCGCACGGCCATATCAGCCGCTTCCACGAACTCAGGCCGGCAATCTGGGTAGCCGGTGTGGTCGTCGTGATGCACGCCTAGCCAGAGGGTCCCGGGACCATTGGCATCGCGAATACTGGCCATATGCGCCAAGAAGAGCAGATTCCTGGCGGGAACGTACGAGGGAGCGACTCCCACCGCATTGGCCAGGTCACGGTCCTGTGGCAGACCGCGGTCGGCGTCCGTCAGTGCCGAGCCACGGATGGCGGGGAGTTCCACCAGATGATGGCTAATCCCGAAAGCGCGTGCCACGGCGCGTGCCGCCTCCAATTCAACTGCATGCTTCTGCCCATAGAGAAACGTGAAGGCGTCTATCGGCTCCCCCGGATGGTGCGCCACGATCCACGCCGCAAGCGTGGTTGAATCCAAGCCTCCGCTCAGAAGCAGGCAATGGGTAAAGTCGGCGGGACCGCTCATGATCCCCTCCCAGTGCCGATCGCGCGCCTCGACTGGCTCTCGCTCATACATGCTCCCGGGAACCGTGCTCCACCCTGACCACCGTCTTGATGTTGCCGCGAACCGTGAAATCGGCGATCACCCTCATCCAGCGTGGGTCCAAGAGACTCACTAGGTCGTCGAGGATCTGGTTGGCCGCGGCTTCATGAGAGATCAAGCGGTCTCGATAGCCGTTGACATATAGCTTGAGAGACTTCAGCTCCACGACAAAGTCGCGAGGTTGGTACCGGATCTTGATGAGGGCGAAGTCGGGGAAGCCCGAGCGCGGACAGAGGCATGTGAACTCCGGGATGTCGAAGGAAACGAGGTACGGACGGCCGGGGTTGGGATTGGGCCACTTCTCCAGCTGGTTCGCCTGGATCGCCGCCGTGCCGTATCTTCCGCTGGGACCGCTCTGTTCCATGTCAAGAAGTATACCGCGCTCAAAGAGACGCCCCCCAGCACTGGCTGTTGAGAATGGGAGCGAGAGAAGGCTATAGTATTCGGTGTGTCAGACGCCGGCATGGGAGGCATGCATGGACGAGGTGGTCATCCGCAAGGTCCTGCTCGGCTACGATGGCTCTGAGGGTGCCGAGAAGGCCGCAGGTCTGGCTGCGAGCATCGCCGAGAAATATGGTGCGGTCATAGTCGTCTGCCACGCGATCGGCAATATGCCCCTCATGGCAAAACCCAGTGAGGTACGGCGCTTGATCGCTCCGGTCCTCGACATCTACGCGAAACTAGGCATAACGACCCAGGTCGCCATCCCCGATGACCTCCCCGCTCAGGGTATCCTTGCCGCCGCCGACGAGCATCAAGCGGACCTGATCGTGATCGGCGGTCGAGGACGAGGAACATTCGCGAATCTGCTGCTGGGCTCGACGGCCGAGCGGGTGCTCCGATATGCCAAGGTGCCTGTGTTGCTTGCTCGCTAAGGCCGAACGGCGAAAGGCCGAGGAGATAACGTTCAGGAAAGGCGGGCTGAGTTGAGTCGCAGCGACAAACGCTGGTGGGGATTCATCGGCGCCACCCTGCTGGCGGCCTCAGTCGTCCTCTACGCGCTCGAATACCTGGCGTTCGGCGATGCGCACCAGCTGTTCTTGTACCTGGTGAGTAACATCGCTTTCTTGCCCCTCGAGGTGTTGATCGTGGGCGTGATAATCGAGCGCCTGATCTCCCGCCGCGAGACGCGGTCTCTCCAGCAGAAACTGAACATGGTGGTAGGGGCGTTCTTTAGCGAGTTGGGGACTCCGCTGCTTGGGGAGCTTCTGCCGGCCATGCGCGCAGCGTCCGAGATCACTACTCGCCTAGCATTGGACCCGCGGTGGAACCGGCGCGAGTTCGCCGAAGCGAAAGCGTACGCGCGGGCGCTAGAATGCGAGGTCGATCTGGAGCACGTCGACCTGGACCTTTTGAGGGCCCACCTGTCGGAAGAACGTCAATTCATGCTCAGACTGCTCGAGAACCCCAACCTGCTCGAGCACGACCGGTTCACCGACATGTTGTGGGCGATCTTCCATCTCCAAGAAGAGCTGGAAGCCAGGTCGTCGTTGCGGGATCTCCCGCCGGCGGACCGGGCCCACATCGCCGGTGACATGAGAAGGGCATACACGCAGATGGCAGCAGAGTGGCTCGCATATGCCGAGCATCTCAAGACCAACTATCCCTACCTGTATTCGCTGGTCCTGCGGATCCATCCCTTCCAGGACGCCCCATCTCCGGTCGTGACCGGATAGGGCGTACAGTTGGGCCACCCTGGGCATCGCAGCCGGACGGGAACCTGGAGACCCATCCGCCGACCCAGGCATAGTCTAGTCTTATCCGGCGGCCAAGAGCTTGACAGTCTCCTTGACTCTAGCCTCGTAGCTGGCCACGATGAGATCTCTCACCTCATCGAGCAACTGCTCGTGGACCTCGAGAACGTACCGCGACACTTGCGACCGCGCGATAGCCATGAACTGAGTCAACTCTTCCTCCATCGCGGACCTGAGTTGCCGCGTGGGGTTGAGCACGCGATCGAGTACCCCACCGATGAGCAGACCGGCGGCTGCCCCTATCGCCGGGCCCCCCAGACCACCCGCCACGGCGTCCCCGAGTAGAAGCCCGGCGGCGCCCAATCCGGCAGTATCGCGTCGTCCTCGGCGCAGAGTGACTTCGGTCTGAAAGCGTGCATCTTCCCGCAGGTTGAACGGAACGATACTCAAAGGCTCTAGTCGCGGTCGAAGCTTGCGTTTCCGCCTGCAATCCCGACGATAGAGAAGAAACGCCGCTCCCGCCATAAGCACGACGATCGCCACCGCTATCCAGCGCTCCGCTATGCTACCGCCTCGACCCAGCACCAAGACCGGAACTGCCACGATGACCCAGAGAATGAGCAGATATAGATAGAATCGCGGTCGCCATAGGAAGCTCCTGACGTCTTTGATGTACATCCGGTCGAAAACCGACTGGGTGGTCTTGCTGTACCAGCTCTCATAGCTTTGCAAGATCTGGTCACAGCGATCGTTGCAGCTGGCGAAGAGACCTGCGATCGTCACATTCCATGAGGTACGGAAGGTCGCGGTGAACTGCCGGAGCTCCGCTCGAGTCGCGGCAGCGATGTAGCTGCGCATGTCGCGTTCAAAACGCGCAAGATGGACCAACGTCTCGTTCTCAGCCCACCTCAGGTGTTGCCGAAAATCATCGACGATGGAATCGATGACCACACGGAGATCCACCGGGACCGGGATGTCGTCGTCCACCGTTCCTGCCTTCAGATAGGCGGAGATGATCTCGTAAGCCGCCCGGACCCGGATGAACTCAGCCGCGTCCCCACCTTTGTCAGGGTGCGTGACACCGACCAGGTGGCGATAGGCGGCCTTGACTTCCGCTACCGACGCACCGTGGGGCACGTCAAGTATTCTATATGCCTCAGTGAGAGTCATCAGCGGTGAAAGGGCCGGCGGCCGGCAGCAACGAGTGGCTCGCCCGGCCGGCCCCGGAGCTTGGAATGCAAGTCGGTGACTAAGTGGCGGGACCCGGACTTGAACCGGGGACACCATGATTTTCAGTCATGTGCTCTACCAACTGAGCTATCCCGCCACGTTGAGCCAATACCCGATGGCAGCTGCGGGGCGGACACCGGGGCCGCAATACTAGCCGAGGCAATACAGCATTTCAAGCAAGGGCGCGGTTCTGGTCCCTCTGCTGGGGCTTGTGAAGCCAGACCAAAGGGCCTATTATCTTTCTCCATATGTGAACATGTGCTCATATTTCGGGGATCGCGACGGGGCCAGGGGGTGACATTCGTGGGCAAATACCGAGACTCGCCTCCGGACGAGGCGGAGAAATCGGATGAGCAAGCGCAGGATATCCTTGCTCAATGGAGGGCTCATTCACTCGCGGGCCAAGCAGACCCCCAGTTCCCGGTGGGGTCAGGCGAGGCGACGAGGATACCCGAGCTATTCAAGGTTTTATCGGACCCGACGCGCGTCTTTACCATCCAGGCATTGATACACGGAGGAGAATTGTGTGTCCGCGATCTGGCGGTCGCGGTCAACATGAGTCAATCTTCCGTCTCCCACCACCTGCGCATCCTCAGGCATTTCCATCTTGTTCGCGCGCGCCGCAGCGGCCGCGAGATCTACTACAGCCCCGATGACGTGCATGTCGAGTTGCTCCTCAACGTGTGCCTCGAACATCTGAATCACATCCGCCGCTAGCCCGCGGCCCACGCGACGGGTGCCGGGTGCCGGGTGCCGGGTGCCGAGGCGAGCGTAGAGTAAACCTTCACTTGAGGCTGGTAGTGGTGGCTGCGCCCGGTCGCCCGAACCAACGATGTCGTGCAGAAAGGTTGGGGACTTCGAGTGGGTTCTGACCGGCGGACGATGACGCCGGGGGACGCACCCTCGGGCGGGGTGCCCTCAACAGAGCATGTGAACCGTGAGGCGGGAGCGACGGGGCTCGAACCCGCGACCTCCGACGTGACAGGCCGGCGCTCTGACCAACTGAGCTACGCCCCCGCGATATCACTTGCTTGCAGGCCGCCCTTTTTGGAAGGGCTCCACGAGCGACGAGATTATCTCATGCGCTCCTGCCTTTTGTCTCCACCACTCACCAGGTGGGCGCAGCAGGATTTGAACCTGCGACCCCCTGCTTGTAAGGCAGGTGCTCTCCCACTGAGCTATGCGCCCCACTGAGCCACGCGCCCAGGCGCTCATCCATGGGAAATGCCCCCAGGGGAATTCGAATCCCCGCCGTCGCCTTGAAAGGGCGATGTCCTAGGCCGCTAGACGATGGGGGCACATGGCGCTGTCAAGCCTCACGTGCGGCCTGCAGCCCGGAGATGCTAGCACACAACCGCCCCCCGGCCAAATGGTCTTAGGCGTTTGTCCTCTCGTCTGGTGCACGTGCGAGCCTCTGCCCGCGCCAGGGCCGGTGGACACGCGTTAGAATAGTGCGTCATACATGGTTCACCCGAGCCTCCGAGCGGGAGCGTATGCAACCGTCGCCAAGAAGTATCATCAGTGTGGACCTAGCCGCCGTGCGGCAGAATGTCGCATTCCTGCGCAGCAGGCTGAAGCCTGGTGTGCGTCTTCTGGCTGCCGTGAAGGCGGACGCCTACGGCCATGGCATCGTGCAGGTGGCGCGGGCCGTCGTCCGGTCCGGAGCCGACGGCGTAGCGGTGGCCACAGCCGAGGAGGCTGTGACGCTCAGAGACGCGGGACTCTCTTCGCCCATCCTCGTCATGGGACCGCTCTACAGCCTCGACCAATGTGTAGAGATGGCCCATCGTCGCGTGGAGTTCTCCGTGATCAGCGAGACGATGGCCGGTATGATCTTGTCCCTGCGTGGCACCGGAGTCCGTGCCGGCGTGCACATCAAGATCGACAGCGGGATGAACCGACAAGGCCTGAGACCCGACGAGGCTCCTTCCTTTCTTGAATCTATCCGTGATGTGGACGAGCTCGAATTGGTGGGGGTCATGACCCACTTCGCCTGCGCCGCCGAGGACCCGGACACGGTGGATTTCCAGCTCCAAAGGTTTCTGCCGGTGGTCGACCTGGTCAAGAAGCAGTGGCCGCGGGCTCTCGCCCACGGCGCGAATAGCGCGGCCACCATGCGAAGTCCTGGTTCCCATCTCGACATGGTGCGGTGCGGAGCCGCTGTGTACGGGTTGTCTCCTGGACAGGGAGACGCCATTGCGGAAGGGCTGCGACCGGCCCTCTCTTGGCGGTCGCAGGTGGTCGTCGTCAAGCGAGTGCCTGCCGGAGAAGGGGTCGGCTATGGCCACGCGTTCCGGCCGGAGCGACCAACCGACGTGGCATTGGTGCCGGTGGGCTACGCCGACGGCCTCTTCCGGGTGCTCTCGTGCCGAAGCCAGGTCCTCATCAACGGCAGGCGCTATCCCCTCGCGGGCCGCATCTCCATGGACTCGTTCGCCGTCGACGTCGGTATCGACGGCTCCGTCCGACCTGGTGACACGGCGACTCTCATCGGCAGCGACGGCAACGAGCGGATTACCGCGGAGGACCTCGCTGGCTGGGCGGGCACGATCAACTACGAGATCACCTGCGACATCGCCCAAGAGCGAGCCGGACGTCGTTTCCTGGGCGAGTACTCCTAAGAAGACCGGTCATGCCTGGGCGAACGCTCCTGCCCGCGGCACGATCCGCGAGCAAGAATCAGCTCAATCCCCGCGGGCACTGTGCCGATAAGTGGACCGGCGTTCGACATCAGCCGGTAGCGAAGGGGACAAAATGGACACCGGCGGGGATTTTTACAAGAACATCCTGGACAACATCGGTGACGGTGTGTATTTCGTCGACAAGGCACGGCGGATCACCTACTGGAATCAGGGAGCTGAGCGGATCACGGGGTACGCGGGCAGCCAGGTGATCGGCCAATCGTGCGCAGATGGCATCCTGGTGCACGTGGACGAGAATGGCACAAAGCTCTGTGGGCGAGGGTGCCCACTGGCCGCCACCATGGGGGATGGAGAAGCCCGGGAAGCTCATGTCTACCTTCACCACTCCCGTGGACACAGGGAGCCAGTGTTGATTCGCGCCATGCCCATGCATGACTCGAAAAACCAGATAATCGGCGCGGTGGAGACGTTCAGCGACAACTCATCTCTCATGTCCGCCCTCAAGCGGGTCAAGGAATCGAGCGCCGCCGTCATCCAGGACCCCCTCACCGGGGTCGGGAACCGTCGCCACCTTGAACTGAGGATTGAGAGTTGCCTCGCGGAGTGCCACAAGCTTAGAACCAGCGCTGGTGTGCTTTTCGCCGACGTCGACCACTTCAAGCAAGTCAACGACACCTACGGGCACGCCATCGGCGACGAAGCGCTCAAGATGGTTGCGACCACGCTTAAACACGGCCTACGCTCGTGGGACTCCTTGGGGCGCTGGGGCGGGGAGGAATTCCTGGCCCTCGTGTTGGAAGTGGACCGATCCCAACTGGCAACCACCGCGGAAAAGCTGCGGATGCTTGTGGCCAATTCTCATCTTGACGTTGACGGCACACAGGTGAAAGTCACGGTTTCCGTCGGCGCCACATTGACTCGACCCGGGGATACGCCAGAATCGCTCCTGGGGCGTGCGAACGCCCTCCTCCGCCAGAGCAAGACCGAAGGGCGTAACCGGGTCTCTCTGGCTGCATAGACTTTCTGACGGCCCATGCGCTGGCGGTCCCATTAGCCAGGGGCTCCCCTAGGCCAGGGGCTGACCGCACGTACGACAAAAACGGTCCCCGGAATCGCTCGGCGCTCCACAGGCCGCGCAAGAGGCCGGAGGAGTCTGCGCGGGTGCTTCGAAAGACGTCCCCGCGGGTTGCGTAGAGACCATGGGTGGCTCAGACCCCGGGTCGGCCATCCCCGTACCTTGAGAAGTTGGCGCCGAAGTGGCCGGCGGGCTTGCGGCCAGCGGCGAGGCCCCGAATTGCGCCCCTGGCTGCGGCACTCCTCCAGTGGGCGGGATGTAAGGTGGGGCGTAGGGCATGCCGGACGGGGGCATTCCTCCGGCCTGCGGCATGTTGGACGAGTCGAACGCAGGACCGACGTGGCCGGGATATCCGTACGGGCCTACCTGCCCTGCCCACGTGCCGGGCAGGTCAAGCTTGTGCTTCAGATCGGCCATCCGCACCCAATAAATAATCCAGCAGATCAGGTAGGCAACACTGATGCCCCACCCGATGACGGGGATCCAGGACAGGAAGACCGAGGCAATAAGAAGGATGGACGCCCACAGACCTACGTTGTAACCAAGATCGCCAGTGACCTGCCAGCCCCGTGCAACATATTCGTTGCGGACGGAATCCCGCACTTTGACGACCGTGTAGACGAACCACCCAAGGTTAAAGACCGGGATGAAGTTGAGCCAGACGTGCCCGGACGGCATGGCGCGGTTCCGGTCTCCCACCCTGTTGAGCAGATTCTGCAGGTTGAGCAAAAAAAAGAACCAAGGCAGAAGCGCTATCCCAACCAGGATGAGAAAAGCGATAAGCAGCGGGAAGCCCCAGTCCCCGACACTGAAATGCCAGGTCATCATCGTGCTGTCCTCCTCGCTCGGATGGGCGCTGCTGCGCGGTTGCGTTCATCGTACCGTGCGAAGCCTACCGAAGGAAGCGAGAAGCCGCGAGGTAGCGGAGCTTCTCGAGCAGGGGCTGCACGTTCTGCCGGTCCCGGCCGCGTTGCGCGGCCGGTGGGATTCCCTGCGCCTGCGGAGCACTCGGCGGGGTCGGGCCTATCGAGCCCGACCCCGCGACTCCACGCGACGCTGGTAGCGCGTTACTTCTTGACTGCGGCGACAGCCTTGTCGCGCGCGTCTTCGAGCATCTTCAGATCTGGGGTCTTGATGAGATCGTTCTTCATCAAGAGGTCGATAGCGTCGCGGGCTTCTTTGATGTCCACCAGCGTCTGCTTGTAGACGTAGTCCCACTCCAGTTTCACGCGGGCCACGCCGTCTTTGATCGCCTGCATTGCCACATCGGCCGCCTCCATGGCAAAGACCTCGGTCTCCTCCATGGTCGGCATGATGTAGTCGGGGTTGATGCCCTTCTTCTTCTCGGCAAAGTCGGCGACCGAATGTGCAGCCGCGATGGCCATCTCGTCTGTGATCTTGCGGGCCCGCACCATAAGGGCGCCTTTGAGGATCCCCGGGAAGCCGATGGAATTGTTCACCTGGTTCGGAAAATCGCCACGGCCGGTAGCGACCACGTAGGCACCGGCTTCCTTCGCCGCATACGGGTAGATCTCGGGCACCGGGTTGGCACAGGCGAAGACGATCGACTTCTTGCCCATCGACCCGATCCATTCCCGCTTGATGGTGTCCGGCCCGGGAGTGGAGGCGGCGATGACCACATCCGCGCCCTTGAAAGCTTCCTCGATGGTGTTGATCCGTTTGGGATTGGTGGCCTCGGCGATCTCCCACTTGCGATAGAAGGCCTTGTCGGCTTTCACGTCGTCGCGACCCTTGTGAAGCCCGCCCCGGCTGTCGAAGACAACCATCTTATCCGGATCGGCCCCATCCTTGAGGATTAGGCGCGCGGCCGTGCTATTGGCAGCGCCGGCGCCGAGCAACACGATCCGCACGTCTTTCATGTCTTTGCCCACGACGCGCAGTGCGTTTGTGAGCCCGGCCAAAGTCACGCTGGCGGTGCCTTGGGCGTCATCGTGCCAGACCGGGATCTCGCATTCGTCACGAAGGGTGTCCAGCACTTTGAAGCAGTTAGGCTGAGAGATGTCCTCGAGGTTGATGGCGCCGAAGCTCGGCTGCACCATCTTGACGAAGTCGATGATCTTGTCCGCGTCGTGCTTGCCCTCTTTGTTGTAGCTGTCGATGCACAGCGCCACGCCATCCACGCCGCCCAGATACTTCATCAGGAAAGCCTTGCCTTCCATGACACCGAGACCCCCGGACGGGGTCACGTCGCCGTCGCCAAGCACGCGCGTGGAGTCCGAGACGATGGCAACCAGGTTGCCCCGATTGGTCATGTCGAAGGAAGCGTCGTTGTTATCCCGGATGCTGGTGGAGACCATCGAAACGCCGGGGGTGTAATACACGTTGAACCAGTTGAAACCGTAGATGCCCGCCTTCGGAATGCTCGCTATCTTGCCCCTGTAGAACTTGTGGGAGGTGGCCGCAAGCTCCTTCAAGAACAAGGTCTGAGCCTTGGCGCGCTGTTCGGGAGTGAAATCGTCTGGGAAATACGAGCCAAGATCCGAAAGGCTGAGGTCAGGATTCTTCATATCGGGCTCCAAGGTTGTGTAAACGTTCACTTACCCGGCCCATGATAGCATAGCGGCCTTGCCGCACGGGTCATCGGCCTTGTCAGCGGCCCGCCCAGCGGCACGGGGCAACGCCAAGGGGCAGGCGCAAACCTGGGATCGCGCGCCCGCCCGATCAGACTTGGCCGAAATCTATTGTCGACAGAAAGCCTTCGGGGCAGTACGATTCCCTGAACGCCGAGACAGGACCAAGGACCGATGATGGACCAGCCGGCAAACGACGGCTACACGAAGAATACTCGGGCCTTTCAGCGCTCAATAGACGGAGCGGTGCAAAAGGCCCTGTTCTGGGCGATCCCAGAATGGGTCAGGCCCAACCATCTCACCATCCTCAGATTCGTGCTGACGCCGGTCGTGATCGTAACCCTCCACTACCACTTGAGATGGCTCGCTCTCGTCCTGTTCATTGCTGCCGTGACCACCGACTTCGTCGATGGGGCAATGGCCCGCAGGCGCGGCCAGATAACGAAGGCCGGGATCATCATCGACCCCATAGCAGACAAGATCCTGGTCGCATCCGTCCTTGGCTACGTGGGCTTCCACTACCTGGTGGTGAAGATCATCCTCGCCCTCATCGTCGCGGAGATCATTCTGGTGGCTATCGGTGCGGGCGTGTCATTGCGGACCCGGCGCCCTCCTGCAGCCGCGAACGTCTTCGGCAAGAGCAAGATGGTCCTGCAGAGCATCGCACTGATCATCTTCCTGGTCGCAGGGTTCCTGTCGCTCAAGGGTTTGCAGGATTTTTCCTCATACCTGCTCTGGGTGGCCGTGGCCTTCGCCGTGCTCTCGGGAGTCAAGCAGCTCAGGGACGCGTTCTTCAAGCATCCTGCCGCGTAGCGCCGCGGCCCGCGTCTGCCTCTCGTTACGTGCCGGAGCTGCCGGTCCCTGATTGTGGCCGCCCGACAAGCCTGGCCCAATCAACCAGCGCCACCACGAAATCAGCCAGGCGCTGCCTGAGTTCCTCGTCGACCAGATTCCCCTCGGCGTCGGACTTGTCGGCCGCGAGAGCCACCCTGAACTCCGGCTGGACCATTACCAGCGAGTCGGTGAGTACGAACACCTGGCGCAACGCAAGCTGGGCGCGGACCGTGCCAAAACTGCCGGTGGAAGCGCCGATGATGCCGATGGGCTTGCCGCGCAGGCCCGAGGTCTTCAGGGGGCGGGAGGCCCAGTCGAGCGCATTCTTGAGGACGCCCGGGATAGAGTAGTTGTGCTCTGGCGTGGCTATAAGAAGGGCGTCGGCGGCCCGGATACGATCCTTGAGGTCCTGCACCGCGGGCGGGTCGCCGACCGCTAGAACGTCGGCATTGAACAAGGGGATGTCGTCGAGCGAGTGGATGTCGAGAGTCACTCCGGGCGGGAGCAGTTCCGCGGCGGCCAGAGACTGCCGGCTATCCCGAGAATCTGAAACATCTCTTCACTCAACCGAGCCCCTTAAGTTCGCCCCGGTCCCGCAGCCGGACTACTCCTAGCCCATCAGCGCGGCAGTGATTTCTGCGGTGCTGCGAACGCGTCCCATGCGCGGAAAGACGGTGGCAAAAACGCGGGCGTGGTCCTCCCCGGCCCGGGTGGAGGTCGCGTCTTCCACGAAGATCTGGTTGTAGCCGCGCTCGTACGCGTCGCGGGCTGTGCTCTCCACGCCGATGTTGGTCGAGATGCCGCACAAAATGATCGAATCCACCCCGCGTCGGCGCAGCTGCAGGTCCAACTCGGTGCCGTAGAAAGCGCCCCACTGCCGCTTGGTGATAACTAGGTCCCCAGGCCGCGGCTCCATCTCCGGCACGAACTCGGAAAAGTCGGGCGCGACCTCTGCCGGAGAAAGGGGTGGCAGGTCGGCCACAGGATGCAAAGCGTCTTTGCCGTCCGGCAACGGACTGACATGGACGAGGACCACCGTGCCGCCACTTGCGCGAACAGCTGCGCAGAGCGCGGCCGCCCGCGAGACGACGTCGGCCGAAGCATGGGGAGCAGTAGGGTGCGCAAGGATCCCACGCTGGAGATCGATGACGACGATGGCCGTCTTCACCGGGTCGAGCTCGAGGTCAGTCATCAAAGCCTCCACGATCGTCGGAGTCGCAATGGTTGGAACGACAACTTGCAGTAGTGAAGACACTCAGGCATCGCAAGCGTCTGCGCCGTCGCTGCGGGTCCCCGCCCGCGAGAGAACCCCACCTACGCCGCTAGAACCCCGCCCTAGACCGCCACGATGATCGGCCGGTGGCAGCGGAGGCAACGCTTCGACTCGACCTTGGCTTGATCCAGGGAATATCCCAGCTCCGTGGGCGCGAATGTATGCTTGCGGACCTCCGGCGCCAACATCGGCATCGACTCGCGGCGGCCATAGTCCACCGTAGCGGCAAGGGGATAGCGACTGTCTTGGGCTCCGAGGTAGACCGCCAATCGTTTGGTCTTGTCCTCCAGATCCTCCACGACGGGTTCGCCGCGCAGATAGAGATCCATGTACTTGGCCGCCGTCTTGCCGGCTGCGACGGCCTCGATGATGGTGCCGCCGCCGCTGGAGGCGTCACCCCCCATGAAGACCCCGGGCTTCGTAGTGGCCAGCGTGTGCGGATCGGCCTCGAGGTAACCCCAGCGGTTGCGTTTCAACTCTTCGTCTCCGTCGAATGGAGAGAAGTCCGGCTGCTGGCCGACCGCCGCGATCACCGAATCGGCCGCCAGCACGAATGGCGCCACGTCCGCGGGAATAGGACGGCGACGGCCGCTCGCATCAGGTTCGCCCAGCTCCATCTGCTGGCAGACCAGACTGCCCACGCGCTCGTCACCCTGGCAACTTACCGGGGCCGTGAGGAACTGGAAGTCCACCCCTTCCTCGATGGCCTCTTCCACTTCCCACGGGTTCGCCGGCATCTCGTCCCGGCTGCGGCGGTAGACCACCCGAACGCCTTTGGCTCCAAGCCGCACCGACGTGCGCGCCGCATCCATCGCCGAGTTGCCCCCTCCAAGCACCAGCACGTTGTCGCCGATGTCCACCTTCTCGCCAAGGGCCACGCGGCGCAGAAACTCAATCGCGTCCAAAGAGCCGGCCAGATCTTCTCCCGGGATGCCAAGAGGCCGGCCCAGGTGCGCCCCGATACCGACGAAGGTGGCAGCAAAGCCCATGGCCGCAAGGTCGGAAAAGGCGAAGTCCCGGCCAAGCCGCTGGTTGTAGAGGATCTCGACCCCCTCCCGCTCTATCAGCTCCACCTCGCGGCGGATCACGTTGCGAGGCAGCCGGTATTCTGGGATCCCCACGTGGACCATGCCACCAGGTACGGGGAGAGCTTCGAAGATGACCGGGCTATGACCCAGCCGGGCCAGATAGTAGGCGGCAGAGAGCCCAGCCGGCCCCGCCCCGATAACAGCCACCTTCTTGCCGCTACCGCCGAAACGTGGTTTGATCGACCGCTGGCTATCCTGCACCGTTACGGCCTCGCTTAGCTCGTGAGGCCCGCCCAGCCCCGTAAGATCCGCTGCTAAAGCGCTGGGCTCTAAGCAGCCCGATTCGCACGCGTCTACGGCAAGGCCCTCGGAGCGGTCGGCGCACCAGCGCTTCACATAGTTGATCGCGATCGGCTGACCGATGGGATTAAGAGTGCAATTGCTTTCGCAGGGATGGGGGCAGGTGCGCCCGATAATGGCGGGCAACGGGTTGTCGCGCTTGACGATAGTCGTGCCAAGATGCGGGTGCTCTTCCCCACCTTGGAACAGATAGCTCGGACAGTCGACCGTTGACGGGCAGGTAGAGCGACAGGGCGCTGTCATCCAACCCTGGGTCTTCGACTCGGGACACGTGGTGCCCCTGGTGTGCTCCAGGAAATGATCCTCCCCGAGCTCCAAAAGGCCGAGGATGGCGTCGCGGATGGTGTTGGCTATGCCGCACCAGGCTGACTCCTCGATCTGCTGAGCCATGTCCCGCACATTGGCGATGTCCTCGACGGTGCCCTCACCCTTGGCCAGGCGCCGCAGGAACTCCTGCATAAGGCCGGTGCCGGCACGGCATGGAGTGCAACGGCCGCAGCTTTCTACCTGGATGAGGTCGACATAGGCAAGAGCGAGATTGACAGGGCAGACTTCCGAATCGACGATCACGCCGCGCCAAGACACGACTGCCTTGACCTCCGCCAGATCGTCTTGGCCCAACCGCGCGACGACATCGGCCGCGCTGGGCCCATTGAACTTGTCGGAGAGTACCGCCTTTAGGGCCCGGCCCGCTTCGCCAACCGTCCCAGCCGCTTCCGCCATCGAAGCCTCCATGCTGATGTTCAGTGCTAAAGAAGGAATCAGACCCCCGACGCTAGCGGCGGACAACTTTAGCACCGACGCTCGGAGGGTCTCCTTATGTTCTCACAAAAGGGCCGTCCGCCGAACGACGCTTCGAGCAACCGGGTCACTCCGTAGGAGCGGTGCCGCTTTCCTTCTTGACACCTGGTGTCGGCGAGGTCGTCTCGTCGGGGAGTAGCAGTTTCCCGAGGACAGCCGTCGGCGACGTCACTTTCTTGACAGCCACGGCCGTCGCCAGAGTCTTGAGCCCGCCGGAAGTCGCCAGAGTCTTGAGCGTGGACGCGCTGATCAGACTCTTGTCGGCGCTTTGCGCAGGCACTTTTTCGGCGCCTTCCTCGGCCATCTCTATGGCGGCCTTACCAGCCTTGTCGCCGGCCTTCTCGTTGGCATCGTCGGTCGCAAGCGGGTTCAGACCGGACAACGGGTTGAGATCCTTCAGATCTTTGACCATCCCCTTGGAGTCGTCCGCCACGTCCTTGATCTCCTTGCGCACGCTGGAGATGCCCTTCCCAAGCGACGAGGCTATGCCGGGGAGCTTCGAGGGCCCAAAGATCAGCAGGAGGACCACGACCAGGATGATCCAGTGCCAGGGAGCGAGAATACCCTCGATCATGTACTACATCCGTTCGGCTAGAGAAGACCCTCAGCCATTATACGCCGCCACCATCATGTGCGGCCCCGCCGGCTTCACCCACCGCGGTGCTCTGTAGCGCTAACCCTCCGGCCCCTGCAGCACCTGCAACTTACGCTCCAACTCGGCCACCTTCTCACGCAGGTCCTTCACTTCGGCAGCGCTCGCGTCGGCCGCCAATCTCGCCACGCCCAGGCTCTCCATCGACTCCATCGACACCATGGGCTCGTACGTGTTCTCACGCACCAGCAGGCTCAGGATGTCCCACCGGCTATAGAGACCGGTAATGTTGATAATCCCACGAGCCATCTCGTTCAGCTTGAGGTCGATGTCAGCGTAGAGGATTGTCTCCACGTCGCGCACCGGGCCCACCACGATCTCGCCGAACGGGTTGACGATCGCGCTGCCGCCGAAACTCTGATAAAAGCTCGTGTTGTCGTAAAAATCTTTCGGCTGTTTCTCCGGTGGGATGTGAGCGCACGACAGCACGCACCAGCAGGCGCCGGACACCGCCATCGCCTGAGTCATCGCCGGGATCACCGCCGGCAGCTCCTCCGCCCCACCGAGGTATCCGGGCCACATGGAGCAGTTGACCTGGGTGCCTTGCACGATGTAGCACTGCTTGAGCAGCGGCTGGTCGTGCTCGCCGCAGATGAGGCCGCTGATCTTGCCGAAGTCCATGTCGTAGACCTGGAGGTTTTTACCACCGTCGCCGCGGGTATGGATCATCAACTCCTGGACTGTGATGTTGATCTTGCGGTGGGTGCCAAGGATCTCGCCGCGGTTGTTGATGTAGAGGATGGAGTTGTACATCCTTCCGCCGTACTTCTTGTCCCGCTCGTTGATCCCGATGACAACGTTGGCGTTCGCCTCGCGGGCCGCTTTGCACAGGATGTCGGTCTCCTCGCTCGGCACCTCGACAGCATGGCGGTAGTACTCCGACCAGATGTTCGTATACTCGGGACCCTTGCGAAGCTCGATCGCGAAGTGGCAATACCCGGGAATATAGAGCTCGGGGAACACGATGAGCGAGGCGCCGTTCGCGGCGGCTTCCTTGATCTGCCTGACGGCGTTGTCCAGCGTGGCTAGAGAATCGAAGTAGACGGGCCTATCGCGGAACTCAGGGGAAGCCTGTACAGCCGCGGCTGTGAACTTCGGGAACTCCTTGAGCACGGCAAGTCTCCTTTTCCAGGCAAAATCAATACTCGAGAGTCTACAGGCACCGCGAGGCACCCACAAGCGGCTGCCCGGCGGAGGCGATGCAGCCGGGCGGTCCGCCCGGCGCCCGAGCGCGGCCCCGTGCTCCCGGGGCGCATTCGGGGGCAAAGCGGGATCAAGCGCCCCGACGGCCTGCCGCCGGGAAACCGGTTTGATAGCGAAGGCCAGTGGGGAAAGACGCCGGTAGGAGTAGGCCCACAGGCAACCTCATCGCCGGAGCCTCGACCGCTCCGCATCCGAGGAACCCTTTGCGCGACAGTCGATCCAAGGAGGTACCTGATGGCAAAAGTGCCGGACACGCCAGAGAACGCGACCAACTGCATCTGTGGCGAGTGCCCGTCGTTTCCCGGCGAGGGCGGTTTCTTCTGTGCTAAGGGGAAGGGCGCCAAGGACGTACGAAGGCGCGGGTGCATCTGCACCGACTGCAAGAATTTCAGGGAGTTCGATCTCGCCGACGGCTACTACTGTGCTGACGGTGCGGCAGGAGACGGGCCGCAGTAAAGGCACCATCAGACAAGGGTGATGGGGAGATGGGCTCCCCCCCGCCCTGCATTTACCTACAGGTATCGGGCCGCGGCGACACAGTCGCCGCGGCCCACAAACCGGTCGCCGCCATCTGCAATGCCCCGTGGACTCTGATCGACGCCGGAGTGATCGGCGGCCGGAGGATGACTTCCTATCCCAGCCTGCAAACCGATCTCAAGAGCGCAGGGGCCGACTGGGTCGATGAGGATGTGGTCGTTGACCGGGGCCTCATCACCAGCCGGTCGCCCAAGGATCTCCCAGCATTCGACCGGGCGCTGGCCGCGGAGCTCTCGAGGTCCAAATCTGGGTCTCGGATGCAGGCTGATCAGACTGGAGCGGCTTGCAAGCGCCCGGTGGCCGACCGCGCTCGGTCTCAGCGATGGCGCGAGTGTTCAGGCCAACTCATTGCGGCACGACCGGATCACGCGAAGCGCGCTCTCAACCACATGCTCCGTGGT
>JADGPI010000243.1 GCA_017882525.1 Thermoleophilia bacterium | reverse complement strand
CCGGCGAGACCGCGTCGGAGTTGCGGCCGCTGGCCACGAGCAAGAACCAGGAGTTGACAGTCGAAGCCCCACTCCGTGTTCCCGTGCACGCCGACGAGATCATCCTACGAACGCTGATGCGCAACCTATTGGACAACGCCATCCGCTACACCGACCCGGACGGCCATATCCTGGTGTCCGTCCGCTCGGATCATGACTCTTCCGGCCAAGACTGGGCCATCTTCTCGGTCAAAGACGACGGGGTGGGCATTCCCGTGGCGGAGCAGCAACGGATCTTTGAGCGCTTCTATCGTGTCGACAAGGCGCGTTCCCGAGAGACCGGCGGCACCGGCCTCGGGCTGAGCATCGTCCGCCACGTCGCGGAAAGGCATGGCGGACGCGTGACCGTCGAGAGCACGGTCGGCGTTGGCTCCACGTTCACGGTCTGGCTGCCGCTGGCGGCCGACTGATGTGAGAAGGGTGTTGGGCGGGCGCGAGGCGTTGGCCGCGAGCATGCCTTGTTTGGACAACCTTCGCAGCACGGTATCTTGAAGAGATAGGCCAATGGGCGAGGGCTCCTAGCGGGAGGCGCAGTTGCAGGACGGCGAATCGATGCACGAGGCCTCATCCGAGGCGCGAAAGCCTACCATCCCGGACCTGGGTGACCCATCCTTGCTCGTCAACCGGGAGATAAGCCAGCTGCGGTTCTTCGCCCGGGTGCTGGAAGAGGCGGAGGACGACTCGGTCCCCCTGCTGGAGAGGATCAAGTTCCTCAGCATCCTGGGCTCCATCATGTCTGAGTTCTTCATGGTGAGAGTGGCCGGCCTCAAGCAACAGATATCTGCGGGCATAGCAGAACGTTCGTCTGATGGATTGACTCCGGCGGAGCAGCTTGCCGCCATCCGGCCGATGGTGGCCAAACTCATGGAAGGATCGCGTGCCTGCTTCCGCCGCGTGTTGTCAGGCCTCGACGATGCAGGCATGCACATCGCGGACTACGACACTCTGAGCGCAGACCAGAAGGCGAGCGCCAGGTCCTACTTCGAGAACAGCGTGTTCCCGGTGCTTACCCCCCTGGCCTACGATCCATCGCGGCCCTTCCCCTTCATCTCGAACATGAGTCTCAACCTGGCGGTCACCGTGCGCGATGAAGACGGGACGGAGCGTTTCGCCCGTGTGAAGGTACCGAGCATGCTACCGAGGTTGATCCCTGTTGTCACAGGGCTCAAGAGCGCCGCCTCGGAATCACCGGATTCGCCGGCTCCGGCCCCGGCTGACGCGCACAGCGGCGCCCGCGGCAGCTCGGCCGACGGTGTCTGCCTGGTCTGGCTCGAACAGGTGGTCGCCGCCTATCTGGTCGACTTGTTCCCAGGCTTGGAGATCGTCGATGCGCATCTCTTCCGAGTGACCCGCGATGCCGAGATCGCTATCCAGGAGTTGGAGGCCGAAGACCTTCTCGAGACGGTGGAGCGTTTCGTCCGCCGGAGGCGTTTCGGGTCTGTGGTCAGACTCGTCATCGACCGGCACATGCCGGATTACATCCAGTCCATCCTCACCAAGAACCTTCAGATCGGGCCCGAAGACGTCTACAAGGTCGACCTGCCCCTTGCCATGAGCAATCTGGGATGCCTCTACAACTACGACCGGCCGGACCTGAAAGATCCTTCGTTCGTCCCGCTGGACCCTGTCGGACTGGAACAGGCGGAGGGCACCGACATATTCGCCGCCATTCGCCGGCAGGACATACTGCTGCACCATCCCTATGAGTCGTTCGAGCCGGTCGTCGAATTCTTGGAGACAGCGGCTCGCGACCCCAATGTGCTGGCGATCAAGCAGACTCTTTACCGGGTGGGACGCAACTCGCCGGTTGTAGCCGCCCTACTCGAAGCGGCCCGCAACGGGAAAGAGGTCGCGGTGCTGGTGGAACTCAAAGCGCGATTCGACGAAGAGAGCAACATCGAATGGGCCAGAGCGCTCGAGCGAGAAGGGGTCCACGTCATCTACGGTCTGCTGGGGCTCAAGACTCACTCAAAGGTGGCACTCGTCGTGCGCCGGGAGGGGTCCGGCATCCGCCGTTACGTCCACCTGTCCACGGGCAATTACAATGCCGTGACGGCCCTGCAGTACACGGACCTGGGCTTTTTCACCATCAATGAGGAGTTCGGCGAGGATGCGAGCGACCTCTTCAACTATCTGACCGGCTATTCCAAGCTCAAGGAGTATCGAAAGCTCATTGTCGCTCCGATGAACCTGCGCGAGAGGCTAGAAGCCCTCATCAGGCGGGAGATCGAGATCGCGAAGCGAGGCGACGAAGCGCAGTTGATATTCAAGATCAACTCCCTGGTGGACAAGCGGATGATCCAGCTCTTGTACGAGGCATCGCAGGCGGGTGTGAAAGCCGAGTTGCTGGTGCGGGGCATCTGTTGCCTCCGTCCCGGGATCCCAGGGGTGAGCGAAAACATCAAGGTGACCAGCATAGTCGGCCGGTTCCTTGAGCACAGTCGTATCTACTACTTCCTCAACGGCGGCGCCGGAGAATGCTACTTGAGCAGTGCCGACCTCATGCCGAGGAACCTCGACCGCAGGGTGGAGCTCCTTTTTCCCATCGACGACGCGGCACTAGTTCAAAGACTGCGCACCGAGATCCTGGGGACATACATGCGGGATAACATCAAGGCACGGGTCATGCTGCCGGACGGGCAGTACGAACGCGCGCATCCGTCGGAGGGCGAACCCCACTACAATAGTCAGGAATGGTTCCTCGTGAACCGCACTCAGAAAGGCTAGGGACTCGGACAGCGATAGCGTCCCTCAGCACCGACCGGTGAGATCGACGCCGGTCTTGCGCCAAGGAAAGGGTGGCCATGGAATTGTATTTCTTGAGGCATGGGATCGCCGCGCAGCGCTCCAACTGGGACGGCGACGACTCAGATCGCCCCCTCACCGAACAGGGGCGCCAAGAGACGGCGCGGGTGGCAGGCTTCATCGCCAAGCTCGGTCCTGCCCTCGATGCCATAGTCACCAGTCCATACACCCGAGCGCGCCAGACAGCGGAGATCGTTGCCCAGCACCTGAACATGCAGAACGGGATCGTCATTGAGCCGAGGCTCGCTCCCGGCTTCGACGGGGAAGACCTCGCCAAGGTCTTGAAAGCCTTTCCCGACGCAAGGGCTTTGATGTTCGTGGGGCACGAACCTGACTTCACCGAGACCGTCTATGGGCTCGTGGGAGGCCGTATCGTCCTCAAGAAGGGGGGGATGGCCTATGTTCAGCTGGCTGATGCGTCACTTAAGAAGGCCACGCTTGTCTGGTTGGTTCAACCGGCGCTCTTGGGGCTCTGAGGTGGAGATCGAAGCGAAGTTCCGGGTCCCCGACGCCGAGGTGCTGGGCCGCCTCCGCGAGGCGACCCACCTCGCGGGTTATGGGCTTTTCGCGGCCCGCACGGAACAGCTCAGCGACACCTACCTGGACACTCCACGCTGGCAGATCCTAGCAGCCGGCTATGCGTGCCGTCGCCGGCTGAGCGGCGACCGAGTCCTCATCACGGTCAAACAGCTTCGCGGCTCCGATGATGTGGTGCATCGCCGGGAGGAATTCGAGGTCGATCTCGCAGAATTCGTCCCGCCTGCGCAATGGCCGGAAAGCGTGGCACGCTCCAAGGTCCTCGAGATGATCGACGGCCAGCCCTTGCTCGAGGTGCTCGACCTCCGCCAGACCCGCACGACCCGCTTGGTCGGTGCCGCCGACCGGCCGGTAGCCGAGCTCAGCCTCGATGAAGTCCATCTGGGCGAAGGCGATGTCACGGCCCGAGCTGCTGTCACGCCGGAGCCGGACGCCTCCGGACAACCAGACGTCATTACTGGGCGCAGCGACAGCGCGGCCGAAGCACCGGCCGAGGGCCCGTCCTTGTCTCCGGGAAGGTCGGACACGGACTACTTCGAGGTGGAGGTAGAGCTCAAGGAAGCGGGCACCGAGAAGGACTTGGCTGCCTTGGTACGGGTCCTGCAGAAAGAATGGTCCTTGGAGCCCGAACCCCTTTCGAAATTCGAACGGGCCGTGGCGATCGCTTGGGAGAAACCCGTGCTGG
>JADGPI010000036.1 GCA_017882525.1 Thermoleophilia bacterium | reverse complement strand
GTCGAGTGTGCTCATCAAGTCGCGAGGCGAGAGAGCGGAACTTCTCCCGGATTGTCGCTTCCGCATCCATGCCAGAAGCATATCGAATTCTGCTCCTACTTGCTACAGTTATTTATGCGCTGTCCCTTACTATCGGGGGTACAGTATGTGGCACGCGAGAGTCGTCGGTGGAGCGGCCGTCTTGGCCCTGGGGATGGCGGTGATCTTCTTCGCCCGCCAGCTCCCGTACGCGTCGGACTATGGGCCAGGCCCCGGCTTCCTGCCCCTCTGGATCGGCGTGGTGCTCGTCCTCTGCAGCCTTGTGGTGACCGTGCAGGAGGTGCGGACGGCAAACTCAGGGGAGACCTTCTTCTAGCCGCGCACCCGGATGGCGGTCAAGGTGCTGGTGGTGATTTATGCCCCGGCCCGCAGCGGGGCCGGCCAAGTTGTCAGTTCGGCGCCCGGTGGCCCCCACGCCGCCCCAAGGCGCGAGAACGCGAGGCTCGACTGAAGATGAGCACGCCATCAATGCAGCAGGTAGCGCATCGCCACGTTCGCCCGCTCGCGCAACTGGGTCCGGCGCGCTCCACCCGTCTCGCAGACATGGGCGAAGGTGCGTTCTACCCGCTCGGCCCGCCAGCGGTGGTAGCGCTTGCCGAGGGGCCACACTCCACGGGCCTGGTTCTGGTGGAAGGCGACGGGAGTTGGGGGGTCCATCATCATTACGGGCGGATAGCGGCATAATTTATTATGGTGATGACGGATCTCGCCGAGTTGCACACTTTCCTTTTTCGGGAACCACGACCCTCCTTTTCGGATGTGGATCACACTCGCCCCCGCCTCCATAGCAGGCCCAGTCCCAGGATGGAGGCCAACGTCACCCCGCCCGCCAGTGCGTACGCCGCTGCCACTCCGAGCCATTCCGCGATCGTGCCGACGACAAGCGACCCGAGGGGCGTGATGCCGACAAACACAAAGGCGTAGAGGCTCATGATTCGGCCGCGCATCCGATCCGGGACCACTAGTTGGAGCGTGCTGTTGCAGCTCGCCAGGAACACGATTTGCGAGAAACCGACCAGGGTTAGGATGAGCATGGCGGCCCAGAAATTGCGGATCATCGCGAGCAACAGCGTGAGGCCCGAGGCGGTGGCGGCGGTGCCGAGGAGCAAGGAGAGCGACGGGGGGCCTTTCGCCAGCGTCGCCAGGGCCAGTGCGCCGACGATCGCCCCCATGCCCACGGCCGCCATGAGGAGACCGAAGCCGTGGGCCCCCTCGTGAAGCACGTCACGCGCCAAGAGGGGCACCAGGACGTTGTGGTTCATGACGAAGAGACCCAGGGTCAAGAGGAGGCTCAGGATCAGGGCGACGACGGGGGTGCGGACCGCGTAGTAAAGGCCGGCCGCGATGTCCTGGCGGACGGAGGTGCCCTGCGCAGGGCCCGGCAAGCCGTCGGCCCGCATGGCCGCCAAGGCGACAATCACTGCCACGAAGCTCAGGCCGTTGAGCCCGAAGGCGGATGCTACGCCGTAGCGGTCCACCAGGAGGCCGGCAACGGCGGGACCAACCATGCGGGCGCCGCTGACCATGGTGGAATTCAGGGCGATAGCATTTGGAAGGTCCTCCTTGCTCGCCATCTCCACGATGAAGGATTGCCGCGTGGGCATGTCGAGGGTGAACGCCAGGCCGTAGCAGGTCGCCAAGAGCGCCACGTGCCAGTATTGCACGCGGCCCGTCCAGGCGAGGACGGCCAGGACGAACGCCTGAACCATGAGGGCCGTCTGTGTGCCGATGAGGACGCGGCGTTTGGGCAGTCGGTCGGCGATAACCCCTGCGATGAAGGCGAGGCAGAGCATGGGAGCAGACTGGAGCGCACTGATGAGCCCCAGTTTGAACGGCGAGTTGGTCAGCTCGAGGACCAGCCACGACTGCGCCACCCGCTGTGTCCAGGTGCCGATGAGCGAGACGAGCTGCCCGGAGAAGAAGAGGCGGAAGTCTCGATGAGCGAGAGCGCGGAGGCCGGTTGGGAATCGCATGGGTCGGTCAGCCGGGGAGCGGTCGGGTTCTCCGATAGAAGCCGGTATGCATCATGAGGAAGCTCGAAGCGACGCCTGGGAATCACCGACCACCGGGCTCTCCCGCTCGGCAGAGTATGTCGCGGAACAGCAATCTCCCGAAATGCGGAGCGGGTCCGAGATGCACGCTGGGGAGCCTATCGTTGAGGGCCGAGGGTGTCAACGGGAAACACCGCACCGGGCGTGAGGCAGGCAGTCATGAAGTTCTTGGCGGGCCATGGCCGGGTGCCCCGCGAGGGACGCAAACGGTCACTCCAAGAACTCTGAGAAAGCTCTTGACGGCCACGTACTATACTGAGAACATTTTTCTCCCGTGCGCTGTCGACTGGTTTCGTATCTCCCCCTGCCCCTAGCGAGAGGGAGCCCATGATGCAACAGAGCCGTCGCGAGCTGCTCAAAGCTGGAATCGGTGTGGCCGCCTCGATCTTCCTGCCCTCCGCCAGCCTGCTCGCCCAAGCGACCTCCCTGATTCAACGGAAGGTTCCATCGACCGGCGAGAGCCTGCCGATCATCGGGATCGGGACGGCGCGGCGTTACGAGGCGGTTTTGACAGAGGCGGAGCGGGCACCCCTCCGAGAGGTGCTGCGCCAATTCAAAGCGATGGGGGGAAGAGTCATCGACACCGCTCCGTCGTATGGGACCGCAGAAACGGTGGTCGGCGATCTGATGACGGAGCTCAAGAGTCGAGAGTCGCTCTTCATCGCCACAAAGCTGGGGGCCCGGGGCGGTGATGCCGGGATCGAGCAGTTGGAGCAGTCGTTTAAGCGCCTGCGCACGGCCACCATCGATCTGATCGCGGTGCACAACCTGCAGGACACACAGACGCAGCTCCGCACCCTTCGCCAATGGAAGCAGGCCGGCCGCATCCGATACGTCGGGATCACCACGTCGTTCGAGCGTCAGCACTCGGAGTTTGCACAGACGATGAGGGCTGAAGCGCTCGACTTCATCCAGGTGGACTATGCGCTCGACAACCGGATAGCAGGTCAACGGATCTTGCCGTTGGCGGCCGATCGCGGGATGGGGGTGATGATCAATCTGCCGTTCGGAAGGGGCCGTCTCTTCACGGCGGTGCAGGGCAAGAGCCTGCCGCCATGGGCCAGTGAGTGTGATTGCTCAAGTTGGGGGCAATTCTTCCTGAAGTATATCGTCTCGCACCCGGCCGTCACCTGCGCCTTGCCGGGAACTGCGAAGGTCGAGTACCTCGTCGACAATCTTGGTGCCGCACGCGGGCGGCTGCCCGACGCGGCGATGCGCCGCCGCATGGAGAGCTTCATCGATGGGCTGTAAGGTGCTGTGGTGACCGCGGGCCAGGATGGAGGCGTTCCCAACTGGGCTGAGCATGGGGGAGGGACATGACCCGCCAGCCTATCGGCGGGGACTCCAGCGCAGACGGCGTGGTGTACCGGCTGCTCCGCCGGGTCATTGACCTGCGGCCAGGTGAGGTGCGGGCGCTTGCCTGGTCCTGGCTGTACATCTTCTCTGTGCTCTCCGCCTATTACATCATTCGGCCGATCCGAGACGATATGGGGGTCGCAAGCGGGGTCGAGACCCTGCCCTGGCTCTTCAGCGGAACGCTGTTCGGCATGATGCTGGTGAACCCCCCGTTCGCGGCGCTCGTCGCGAGGCTGCCGCGCGTGCGCTTCATTTCCCTCGCGTACCGCTTCTTTATGGCGAATCTCCTCCTGTTCTTCCTGTTGCTCAAGGTCGCGACCCCGGCGCAGAACATCTGGGTGGGCCGCATCTTCTTCGTCTGGCCCTCCGTCTTCAACCTGTTCGTCGTGTCGATCTTTTGGGCCCTCATGGTGGACGTCTTTGATGCCGAGCAGGGAAAGCGGCTCTTCGGGGTCATCTCGGCCGGGGCGACGCTTGGCAGCATTTTGGGATCAAGTCTGACCGCCACACTCGCGCGCCATGTGGGGTCCACTTCCCTGCTGCTCGGGTCGGCGTTCCTGCTCGAGATTGCGGTGCTCAGCGTCCGGCGTTTGTCCCGCCTGTCGCAAGCGTTGCGCCTGCGGCCGGCCGCGCGCAGCGAGGAGGCGCCGATCGGGGGCAACGTCCTGTCGGGCTTCACGCACGCCTTTCGCTCGCGTTACCTGTTGAACATCAGCATCTACATGCTGCTGTACTCCATCACGTCCACCTTTCTCTACTTTGAACAAGCCACCATCGTTACTCGCAGTTTTGCCGATCGGGCGGCTCGCACCGCGTTCTTTGCGCAGATCGATCTCTTGGTCAACGTCCTCACGCTGGGCGTCCAGCTCTTCCTGACAAAGCGCCTCCTCCGGGGCCTTGGCGTGGCCCTGACGCTGACGCTGCTTCCGGCCCTCAGCGTGTTGGGCTTCATCACGCTCGGTCTGGCCCCGACGGTCGCGATCATTGTCCTGTTCCAGGTCCTGCGGCGCACAAGCAATTTTGCCGTCGCCCGGCCGACGCGCGAGGTTCTGTTCACCGTCATTCCACGCGAGGATAAGTACAAGGCGAAGAGCTTCATTGATACGGCCATCTATCGCAGCGGCGACCAGGTTGGCGCCTGGTCTTACGCCCTGTTGTCTGGAGCGGGGTTAGGCCTTACCGGGATCGCGTTTGCGGCAATCCCTCTCTCGATCGTGTGGTTGCTGAATAGCTTCTGGCTGGGCCGTGAGCAGGAAAAGATGGGAGCTGCGCAAGACCCTCTCTCACGAGTGCCCGTCTGAGCGCTCTTTCGATCGTGGGACTGTCCCCATCGAGATGGGCCGCATAATCTT
>JADGPI010000001.1 GCA_017882525.1 Thermoleophilia bacterium | reverse complement strand
GGAATCTGTTTTCGCCGGTTTTCGCCCGTCTCGCCCAGTGGGGCAAAGGCCCTGTAAAACATTACGTTTCAGTGACCGACCGCGACCAGCGCAAACCCCGAAACACCCCTTTTCTCCGGCTGGGGGCCGGAAGGCCGCCGGTTCAAATCCGGCCGTCCCGACCATAGTATGAAGGGCCTGATCTTCAGGCCCTTTTTTGTGACATCCACCGCGAAGCCCGGGCCCATCGCCCCCGCCCGGCCCAGCCCGGCGGCAACGCACTTGGCTCCGCCTACACGGTCATCGTTATCCAGGGCCCGGACGGCAGGCTCCGCGCCCACTCCCTGCAGGGCGGTCCATAGCCGACCTTTGTTTCTTCCCCAGGCAGGGTACTAACGGTATGCTGCACGTCAGACACCCTCGTTCATGCAAAGGGGAGGCTCCCAGGTGAAGGCAGTCGTCATGGCCGGCGGACAGGGGACACGGCTGCGGCCGCTGACCTCCAACCAGCCCAAGCCGATGGTCCCGGTGGTCAACAAGCCCACGATCCAGCATATCCTCGAACTCCTGCAACGCCACAACATCACCGACGTCGTCATGACCCTGGCGTTTCTGCCCCGGCTCATCCGAAACTACTTCGGTGACGGTTCGTCCCTTGGCATGCACATCGACTATACGGTGGAAGAAAAGCCTCTCGGCACCGCTGGATCTGTCAAGTTGGCCCAAGAGCTCCTGGACGATACCTTCCTGGTCATCAGCGGCGACGCGCTCACCGACTTCGACCTGACCCGCGTCGTGGATTTCCACCGCGAGCGGGAGGCCATGATCACCATCGCGCTGAAGAGCGTGGAGAACCCCCTCGAGTTCGGGGTGGTCATCGTGGACGACGAAGGACGCATCGAACGTTTTCTCGAGAAACCCGGCTGGGGACAGGTTTTCTCCGATACTGTGAACACGGGCATCTACGTCATCGAGCCGCAAGTGCTCGACCACGTGCCTTCCGGCGTCCCGTATGACTTTAGCCACGAGCTCTTTCCCAAGTTGTTCGATCTCAAGAAGCCGCTCTACGGAACGGTCTGTGAGGGTTACTGGCAGGACATCGGGAGCTTGGAGCAGTACATCCAGGCGAACCGCGACGCCCTCGATGGGAAGGTGCGCGTCAACATGCCCGGCGTACGGCTGCGTGGCAACGTGTGGGTGGGACAGGGCGCGACTCTCGAGAGTCTGGACGACGTGCAAGGCCCGGCGGTCATTGGGCGCAACGTGCGTCTCGATCCGGGGGCGAGGGTGGAATCCCACACAGTCCTGGGGGACAACGTGGTGGTCCGCGCTGGAGCACAAGTAGGCAACTCGGTGGTGGGCGAGAACTCGTATCTGGCATCTGGATGCACCGTGTCTGGTGCCGTCATAGGGAATGCGGTAGAGATCCACGAGAACGCCCATATCTCCGAGGGAGCCATAGTCGGAGACCGCTCCGTGGTGGGCCAGAACGCCGTGGTGGCGAACAACGTGAAGGTGTATCCGTTCAAGAACATCGAACCGGGCTCTACGGTGCGCTCCTCCATCGTGTGGGAGACGCGGGGGATGAGCACCCTCTTCGGCCGCAACGGCGTGAGTGGCCTTGCCAACGTAGACGTGACTCCGGAGATGGCCATGCGCCTCGCCATGTCGTACGGCACCCTGATAGCCAAAGACTCCTACGTCACCACGAGCCGCGACACTCATCATGCCTGCCGCGTCTTCAAGCGCGCGATCATCAGCGGCCTCAACTCCACCGGCGTGAACGTGCGCGATCTCACGGTGGCTCCTGTGGCGGTCAACCGCTTCGATATCAAGAGTGGTCTTGCAGTCGGCGGCATCCACGTCCAGATGAGCCCAGACAATCCTGAGATGATCGAGATCGTGTTCTCCGAAGCCCCGGGCATCTCTATCGAGAGCAAGCGGGAGCGGGCCATAGAGAATCATTACTTCCGAGAAGATTTCCGCAGAGCCTCGGTTGGCGAGATGGGGGAGGTGCTCTATCCACCGAGGGTGATCGAGACCTACACCAACTCGCTTCTGCAGAACTGGAACACCGTGGCCATCCGCAGCAGGCAACCCCGGCTGGTGCTGGACTACTCCTATTCTGCGCCGGCCTTCTTCTTTTCTGCCACTCTGGACAAGCTTGGCATAGAGACCGTCACCCTGAACGCAGCCAGAAAGCGTCAGTTGCTTGCCGCGGGGGACTCTCCTGTCGACTCCGCGACCAAGGTGGGCCAACTGGTACGGGCGATGGAGGCCGACTTGGGTGTCATTCTGGATCCTGGCGCGGAGTATCTCTACATTTTTGACGAGAAGGGCGAACCGGTGCCGGACGCCAATCTCCTGCTGCTCCTGCTGCAGCAGGCCTGCCGGGAAGCTGGTGCCGGAACGGCCGCATTGCCCCTTCATGCCACCCGTCACGCGGAGGCTCTGGTTGCCTCGACCGGGGTGACCATCCGCCGCACCAGGTTTTCAAAAGCGGCCCTCATGGCGGAGGCGGCGCGCCCAAACACGGTCTTTGCCGCCAGCGTCGACGGTGGCTACATCTATCCGACCGTGCTGCCTTCCATGGATGGGCTGTTCGCTCTCGGCAAAGTGCTGGAACTGGTCTCGACCTCGGACCTCCCGCTCTCACAGATGAGAACGCGGGTGCCCGCCGTCCACGTCGCCCACGCGCAAGTGGCGTGCCGCTGGGACCTCAAGGGCACCGTGATGCGCCGAATGACCGAGAAACTCCGGTCAGGCCGCATATCGCTGGTGGATGGCATCAAAGTATTCTTGGACAATTCGGAGTGGGCACTCGTTCTGCCCGATGCCGAGGAGCCACTCTTCCACGTCTACGCCGAAGCTGCTGACGATCAACGAGCCGCGGAGCTCATCGGCACCTATCGCGGCACCCTCGAGACAGTGATCACGGAGAGCCAGTCGGCGGAGTGATCGCGCGTTGAACCATCTGGGAGCCCAAGCCGCCGACTCTTCGCGAGACGCCGCCACGAAAAGGAGGAGTCGGATCCTTTGGGCAACGCTTGTCGTGGCGGCCGTCCTCATGCTGGGCGCCTTCGGCATGCTTGGGCTGGACTACCTTGCCTATCGCGGCGAAATCCACCATGGCGTCAGGGTGGCGGGTAGTAGTGTCGGTGGCCTTGACGGCCCAGAGGCACACGCGGTGGTAGAGCAGGCCGCCGCCCGTTTGCTCGACAAAGCTCTGGTCGTCACCGACGGGCTCGATTCTGTCACGCTCACGCTCGCTGACTCCGGGGCGGCCGTAGATGTCAACTCCACCGTTGCCCTTGCCATCTCCCAGGGTCGAACGGGCGGATTCCTGCGCAGCGCCCTACGACGGCTCTCGCTGTGGTTTCGCCCGGTTGATATCGACCCGGTCTTCACGCTGTCTGGGCCCGGCTGGCAGCGAGCTATCGATCAAGTGTCGCTGGCTTTCGAGAAGACCCCACAAAACGCCCGATTGGTAATCGATGGCCCCAAGCTCACGGCTACGGCAGCCGAACCGGGGGCAGTCGTGGAGGAGCGGGAACTGAAGGCCCTTGTGCTCCACGCTATGGCCCACAACGCGGATAGGATCGCGCCGCCCCTTGTTGCCACCGAACCGTCTGTCACCACGGGGCAGGCAGCGAAAGCCCAGGTCGCCGCCGCGGCGGCTTTCGCTTCTCCGATCTCCCTCGATTACCAGGGGAAGAGCTACCTTCTCACGACCAACAAACTGGTCACGTCGGCCTCCGTGGACATCGGCTCGCTAGCCGGAGGCGGACTGCCACTCACGCTCGACAACGATGCAGGCCGGGATTTGCTCTCGCACTTGCTGGCCCCGCTGGAGCGGCCCCCCGTCGAGGCCAAGGTGGTGCCGGATAAGGACGGCAAAGGCTACAAAGTGACGCCCTCACGTGACGGAGTGGACGTGGAGTGGGACGCCCTATTCCCGGCCCTCGCCCAAGCTTTGCTGCTGCCGGCGCCCCGACGGGTGGCCGTGCCCACCGCGGTCGCACAACCGAAGCTCACCACCGAAGACGCCGAGCAACTGGCCATCCGCAGGGATATCGCCTCGTTCACGACGTATTTCAGCTCCGCCAACGAGGCGCGCGTCCACAACATCCGCCAAGTCGCTGCCCTCCTGGACAGCACGGTGGTGGCGCCGGGAGCGGTGTTCTCCTTCAACAAGACGGTCGGTCCCCGGACTGCCGCGGCCGGCTTTGATGAGGCTCCGGTGATCCGCAACGGAGTCCTGGTCCCTGGAGTGGGAGGGGGGACCTGCCAGGCTTCCACCACCCTTTTCAACGCCGTGTTCCTGGCCGGGCTCCCGATCGTCGAACGCCACCCGCACTCGCTTTTCGTCGAGCACTACCCGGTTGGGCGCGATGCCACCGTCACCTTCGGGGCGCAAGACTTTCGCTTTCGCAACGATTCAAAACAGTTCATCTTGATCAGCGCCAGCGCGACCG
>JADGPI010000242.1 GCA_017882525.1 Thermoleophilia bacterium | reverse complement strand
TATTTCCCATCTGCCATTTGCGATCAGCCATCAGCGCGCGGCGCGTGAACATGCTGGGACCAGCATTTCCGAAACGGTTGGAGGCTGCCCCCATAGGGGGGCGGGCATTTCCGAAACGGTTTGGGGCTGCCCCCATAAGGGGCCCATAAGGGGTGGTTTCAGGCTGCCCCCCCTTTAGTACAGCTCCCCGCAAGTCTGTGACCAGTTCCAGCATCACGCGTAAATTCGAATTCCGAAGCTCGAAACCCGAAACAAATCGGAAACAACAAGTTCGAAGGATCAAAACAAATGAGGGGGGCGCAGCATTGGCAGTTTGGAATTGGAGGTTCCGGAAACTTTGTCCGGGGTTTTCCGGAAAGTTTGTCCGGTTCGGCATGCGCCTGAACGGCCTTGGAGTCAAGCGTGCGGTGTGACGGGCCGTCGAGGACAAGCAGCCGGCCGCGTTCGAGGGTGCGATCGACGATGGCTTCGGCCAAGTCGTGATCGTGAAGGACATCGCCCCACGCCGTCAGCGGTGATTTGTTGGTCGTGAAGATGATCGGGCGTTTGCGCAGGTGCCGATCGTTGACGACGTGGAAGAGCACGTTCGCCGCATCGGGGCCGTAGGACAGATACCCGACCTCATCAATGACCAAGACGTGTGGCTGTAAGTACGTGGCCAGCGTGTCGCGCAATCGTCCCTGAATGCTGGCGGCGGAAAGTTCATCGATCAGGTGTGCGGCGGTGGTGAAGAACGCCGTCGCTCCATGCTGGATGGCGCGATAGGCGATGGCGATTGCCAGATGCGTTTTCCCTCTGCCGGTTTTCCCGAGCAGGATCAGATTGCGTCCTTCGGTCACGAACTCGGGGCCAAGGTACGAGCCCAGCAGTTGCGGACGCAGGACAGACTGCAGCGAGAAGTTAAAGTCGTCGACGGTCTTGAGGAACGGGAAAGCGGCGTCGTGGACGGCGCGGCGCAGCTTGGTCTGCTGGCGGTGCCCGATCTCCTCGGCCACCAAGACGGCGAGGAAGTCGCGACACGACCATTGCTCGGCCTCCGCCCGTTCGCACAGCTGGGGCCAGGCCCGACGGGCGTTGGCCAGATGCAGCCGCTTGAGTAAGGCGTCGAGCTCCACGGTACTCGGATCGAAGGGGAGTTCGGCCACCATCAGGACACCTCCCCACAGACCAGCGGCAGGGGCAGCGTGGAGCGGCCCAGGCACTGGGCGACGAAGGCAGTAGAGAGTTGACCGATGTCGAGCGCCGCGCGGAAGGCGCGGTCCATCGCTTCGGGGCCGACCTGTTGGAGCATGTCGTGCAGGTCGTCGACATCGCGGTACCAGCTGCGGGGATGGTGATGGACGAGCTCGGTGAGATAGCGCACGGCGGCTTCGCCGGTCTCGAAGAGATGCTGGCGTTTGAGGTAGCGTTTGGCCCGCGTGCCCGAGAGCGCGGCGAGGTGTGCGGCTCGATGCGCCGACAAGCGCGAGGGCGCGCCGCGCTCGTGCTGGCGGGGATGGCTGGCCTCATGACGGCCGGCGACGATGCGCACGCGGTCGCGATACAGGTACAGGGTGCCGGGCAGCCCGGCGGCTTCGGGGGGCATCGAGTAGGGGTGAGTTTCGTGGAGCACCTCGGCCGTCGGCCCCACGGAGATCGGGATCCGCAGGGCCAACTCGTCGGGCTGCACCCGCAGGGCGCGTAACCGAGGACGTTCCTCCTCGCGTCGTTGCGCCGGAATGACGCCGGTGGGACGACTGGGGCGTTCGGTGTTCATCTCCATGAGCCACTGGGCGAGCTGCGCGAGCAGGTCATCCATGTCCTGAAACCGGCGTTGCTTGAAGAACGAGCCCTTCACCCATTTCACCAGCTCTTCCACGGCCCCCTTTTGGCGGGGCTGGTAGGGCCAACAGACTTCGGCCGTAAAGCCAATCTCCAGGGCGGCGTAGGCGAAGATGGGATTCCACTCGGTGATCTCGCCATTGTTCTTCCACTTGAGGGCCACGGTCTTGGGCCGATCGAACACCGCGCACAAGGGCACCCCGCCGAAGGCGACAAAGTGATCAGCCAGGGTGCGGATCAGTGTCTCGGCCGTTTCATTGGGCACCACGGTGACCTCGATCCAGCGTGACCACTTCAGGCGCGAGGCAAAGAAGTGGACACGTTTGGTGCTGCCGTCACGGAAGCGGATCTCGATCTGTCCGAAGTCGTGCTGGGAGAATTCACCCGGGAGACCCTCGAAGCGCATCTCCACCTGCACGTCGCGCGGGCGCAGGGCGGCGATCAGCTCGTAGAGCGCGGTCTTGCCGCCGGCGTAGCCCCCCAGCCGCGCCCGGCGCAGGATCTCCACCGAGAGCAGCAGCGGGTCCTCCCCGAGCACGTCGGTAATCAGCTGCCGATGAGGCTCGGCGGTGCTGGGACGGCCGACGCGATGGGGCACGAGGTCTTCGAGTTGCGTCACGGGCGCCTCCCGAGCGACCCGGCGCACGGTGCGTTCGTTGACGCCGGCGAAGCGCGCCACATCAACGGGCCCGTGGCCAGCGGCAACCAACACTTGGATCGTGTGGCGTTTGAGCGGTGGGAGCATCGACACCTCCGGGGATGGAGGTGACATGAGACGACGGACACCGCGGGCGCCAGACACACCTGCGTCTCCCGCGAGCGCCGCCCCGCCGCGCTGCCTGGCTCCTTGGCAGGCCCACAGCGCCCCCACCCCAGACCAGCGCGTGATGTCGTCTTCGGCCCACAGCGCCGCTTTCGCGCCAGCCTATGGCCTGCGCTGCCTCTCGTTCGTCGATCCTGGGGCGTCCTGGCGCGTCGCGTTGAAGCATCGTCGCGCTCGGAGACGAGGCAGGTGTGTGTCTGAGTCTCAGTGGCTCGGTGACACCGTCGTGTTTCCGGAAGGTTCTTGTCCATTACTTCGAATCTCCTTTCGAAGAGCGGACAAAATTTCCGGAATCAGACCGGACAGAATTTCCGGAACCCGCAAGTGGCAGAGTAGCTTCTAACCCGCCGGTCGGCTGGCAGAGGAGTCCTACATGAAGACAAAGAATCACGGCTGGCGCTCTGAGTTCCCGCTGCGACAAGAAGAGGAAGACTTCTCCGGCAAGACGAGAACCTTCCTGATTGACTGCTACGAGACCGCCCTTGGATTCACGCTACGCGCCCAAGAGCAGGGTGCCGAGGCAACCGGTTACGAGTTTGCGGCCTACAGCGAGACGAGCCCCTGGAGCGCCCTTGGGCGGGTGCGGCAGAAGATGTACCGCGGACTGGCAACTCGCCATATCAGCGGGGCACCGGGAAGCTATCGGATGTTGCACGACAGCCTCAGCGGGCGAATCACATCCGACCGCGACGGTGGTGTCCTGCTGGTCGTCGATGGCGTTCCGCTCAGCCTTG
>JADGPI010000241.1 GCA_017882525.1 Thermoleophilia bacterium | reverse complement strand
TAGCTTGAGACCCGCGAAGTCTACGGAAATGTCAGCCATCAAACTCTCCTTCTAGCCCGATACGGTGGCGTCCACGGCCCCATGCAGGACGTGCGCCACGCCTACAACCCAACTCCTACAGATCCTCGCGATGCTGCTGAAGCCGCTCGCCCGTATCCAGGTACTCGCCCCGGATAGCCTTGGCAGCGTCTTCACGCTCCTCGTCGGTCCAATGGCCCAACTCGTAGCCGAACCACGGCTTTTTAAGGGTGAGCGCGGGCAGCCCCTCCGCCTTCCACCGCTCGATCGCTTTCTCCATGAACTCCTTGGCAGGTAGAGAAGTGGGCGGGTAGCCCCATTTGCGCGTGGCATCGATGAGGAGCCCGGAGGTGCCCACCGGCGGCGGGAAACGCTGAACGTCCACCGAGGCCTCGGGCGGCGCGGACGACGGGTCGAGGATGGATGCCTTGTGAGTGACCACCCGGGAATCCGTATGCGGCTGCATGCGGAACGCCAGCGCCCAGTTGACCGCATCGGGATCGGCCGGATCGATGTCGTCGTCCACGGCCACGATCACCTTGCCGATGGTGGGATCGAAGGCGACCGCCGCGTTCAATGCCTGCCAGGCTTGGGCCGGATGGGTCTTCTTGAGTTGGATGACCATGAGACCGTAGCTGCCGGTGGCCTCGTGGAGTTGCACGTCCAGCACTCCGGGGATGTTGCAGTCGTGCTGCAGGAACTTCAAATAGGCCGCGTCGTACGCGAGCTTGCGGATGAGACTGCTCTCCGACGGCGGGAATTGGCTGAGGAACGCCTGATATACGGGGTTCTTGCGATGGGTGATCGCCGTCACGTTGAAGACCGGGTTGATCACCCGTCCGCCCATGTATCCGGTGTACTCGCCGAAGGGAGCCTCTTTCTCGCGGTAGGTGGTGTCCACCCAGCCTTCGATGACGATCTCCGCGGTGGCCGGCACTTCGAGGTCTACCGTCTCGCACTTCACGAGCTCGATTGGCTCGCCTGCGATGCCGCCGGCTACCGTGTATTCGTCCACTGAATAGGGAACCTTCGCCACGCTGCACAAGCCGACTGCCGGGATACAGCCGATGACGACAGCCGCATCCAGCCTGGTTTTGCCCATTCGCTGGATCTTCTGGAAATGGATGCCGATGTGCTGCGACTGGTGAGCCATGACGCCGGTGCGGGCCGGCCCTTTCACCATAGCCCGGTAGGTTCCCACGTTGCGCTGGCCCGTCTCCGGATCTTTGGTCACCCAGTATGGAGATGTGAAATACGGAGCCGGGTCGAAGCCCGGGGTGGAGATGGGATGCGGGAACTCCAGGATCCCGTCGTGCTCGAGAAGGGTGTCCCCAACATGGATCTCTTCTTTACAGGGGCCATCCTTGACCATCTTTGGTTGGATGTAATTCTGGTGCACCTCGGCCCAGCGCTTGCTGATGTCGGCAGCGTCGCATCCCAGAGCGGCCGCGTAGATCTCCCGGCTGCCTCCCAGCACACAGACCGCCAGCGAGCCGTTGTACTTCTTGCCCAAGACGTCGTGGATGTTGTCGAACACGAAGGCGGTGCGTTGCTCGATGGGGAGCCCGCGGAACTGCAGGCGCACAAGCGGCATGAGTTCGGTATCTTTGTTGATAGGTGTGGAGATATGGCGCACCAAGCCCTTCGAGTCGAGCTTGGCGATGTACTCCCTAAAGTCGCGGTAATAAGCCACATCTCCTCCTTAGCCCACCAGGCTCGCCACGGTTGGGTCGTCCAGCACCCACTCGAGGTTCAACTTGGCAAGCTTCGCTTTGGTGGGCATCGAGGTGACCGGATCCAGCTCGCACGCCACGTAGAACTCGTTGCGCATGAGATCCCAGTCGACCGTGTGCCCGGCGGTCGACCCTTCGGGGACGCTATCTGTGATCAGCCGCGACGGGATGAGGTCGCCGTCCGCCCGGAGTCCCTCGCGGACGTTTATGACCCGTTCGAGCGTGCTGATCCGGTCTCCGGCGACGATCATTTCCTGTGCGGTCATGGGATCGCCACTCGCGGCAGCGATCATTTCAGCCAGTACCGCGTCCTCCATCCCAACTGTGAGGAAAGCGCAGGTGCCACCCGAGTCGGCAGCGGCGGCGCGGCGGTTGCGGGAATAGAGCACGATGGGCACTTTGCCCGAGTCGGCGTACCGATCGATGTTCGGGTTGCTGAGCTCGGCGGTGACCGTGTAGCCGCCGGCGTGGTGGCAACCCCCCCGCGGCCCGCATCCGTACACGAGCGCCATGCCTTTGGCGCCGCGCGGGTCGTATCCACCCACTTCCACACCTTTGGTGTGCATGGCGAAGGCTTCGGAACCGTGACCGATCTCCGCGGCGAGCGCCCGGCTGCCGATGGCGATCTTCTCCCCGAAGCCCTGGCGGAACGCGGCGTCGTGTACCAACTTGACCAACGCGTCTGCATTGCCGAACCGCAGGTCGATGCCTCCGGTATCCTTTATCGTGAGAAGACCCTTTTCGAAGCACTCCATCGCGAAGGCGATGGTCACGCCCACCGACATGGTGTCGATCCCATACAGGTCGCACAGCATGTCGGCGTGGATGATCACGCCCAGGTCGTAGATGCCACAGGCGGAGCCGAGAGCATAGATGGTCTCGTACTCCGGGCCTTCAGTCGACGAACCGGCGTATGGACCCTCTCTGACCACCGTGAGCTTCGAGCATTTTGAGGGGCACGGGTCACCGCTGGCCACGTCCTTGAGCAGGTACTTCTCTCGGAGGACATTGCCGAAGAGCTGCTTGCCCAATTCGGGAGGCGCCATGCGCTGCCAGTTATCGGCCGGCATGATGCCGCCGTTCACCGTTACCGCTACGGTACTGACCGTACCGAATGACGCGAGGGGGCCGGAAGTGAACGGATGCTTGCGGCATTGGGCGGTGGCGTTTCGCGATGCCACACGGAACGCTGCTGGGTCTCCAAGGGGAACACCCTTGCCGCCTTTCTTGATCACCAACGCCTTGACGTTCTTCGAGCCCATGACTGCGCCGGCCCCGCCGCGGCCGAGCGCGCGGCGCTCATTGATGAGACACGCGTACGGCACGAGCCGCTCACCACCCTGGCCGATGCAGGTAATAGCGATATCTTCACTCCGTCGCTCTTTCCTGATGAGCTCCTGGGTGACCTGAGTGTCGAGCCCCCACAGATGCGCGGCGTCACGGATGTGCACGCCGTTGGGCCCGACTTCCACATACACCGGCTTCTCGGACTTGCCGGTGAGGATGATGACGTCGTAGCCACATTTCTTGAGCGCCGGCCCCAGTTCTCCACCAGTGATCGCGAACGTGTAGATGCCGCTTTGCGGAGACTTGGTGGCCAGCGCGGCACGAGCCGAGCCGGGGCACGATGTTCCGGAAAGCGGGCCTCCGGCGAAGACCAGCGGGTTCTCGGGAGCCAGGGGATCGGTGCCCGCGGGGAGGTTCTTGAAGAGATAAAAGGCTGCCAGCCCGCGGCCACCGATAAAGTCACGAACGGCATCCCGGTCTAGTTCTTCTACCCGAGTCTCACCAGTCCCAACGTCAGCAAACAGGACTTTGCCCCACCAGGAGCCGCGAGCTGTAGCCTCCATCGTTTTACTCCTTTCCCAGCGCCTTGAGATACAAGGCCGTGAGGTCGGCCGGGGAGGCAAACCTCAAGTTGAGCCGGTAATTCACTACTTTTGTGCATTGCTCCACGAGAACCGGCAGGTCTTCTTCTTTGACCACCGCCGGGTCGAGAGAAGTGGGCAGACCTACTTCGTCCATCATGTCCCAGAGCCTGCCCAGGATGCTTTCGGCCAGCTCGCGATCGCTGCCGGACTCGCCGAGCAGGCGGGCGATGGGGGCTAGTTTGTGAGAAGCCACGGGAAGGTTGAACTCCATGGTGTATGGCAACATGATCCCGGTAGCCAGGCCGTGAGCCATGTGGTATCGGCCCAAGGGCTGGGACAGGACGTGAGCCAGCCCGGGCAGCGAGGTCCCTGTGGCGATGTTCGCGATCGAGCTGGCTTCCAACATGGTCTGCTTGGCGGCCAGGTCGCCGGTGAGCGCAGCCTTCGGCAGCACCTCGAAGATCGTCGCCGCTGCCGTGATCGCCAGGCTGTCGGAGATCTGGGTGGCGCCCACGGACCAAACGGCGTCCAGAGCGTGGGCCAAGGCGTCGATCCCGGCTACGAGCGCAGGCCATGCCGGGAGCTTCTCCATCAGCTCGCCGTCGAGCAGGGCGATCTGCGGGAAGGTGCGCTCGTCCAAGAACGACATCTTGAAGTTGCGCGCCTCGTCGGTGAGGATGTTCACTTTTGAAACCTCGGTGCCCGATCCCGCGGTGGTGGGGATCGCGATCACCGGGAACGGTGGCTTGCTTGCTTTATTGAAGCCTTCGTAGTCGGTGAGGGTGCCGCCGTTGGCAGCCACGAGGGCGATGCCCTTGCCGGCGCACATCGCACTCCCGCCACCCATTCCGATCATCAGGTCGCATTTCTCCGCGTGGAAGAGCTCGACGCCGGTGCCGACCGTCGCCACGCCGGGATCCTCAGGGACATCGTCGAAAACGACGTGGGGCACTCCACCGGCGGTCAGGATACCTGACACCCGCTCTGTGACCCCCGCTCCCGTGAGCCCCTTGTCCGTGCAAAGGAAGGCTTTGGTGCCACCGAGAGCCTTGACGTGACCGGGCAGTCCAGCGACCGCGCCGAGACCGTGGACAATCCTGGTTCCCAGGAAGAAAGACTTTGCGTTCGCCGCCATCTGCTACTCCTCAGGTCGGTGTGGTGTAAGCACGATTCTGGCTGAGGTGAGACCCGAAAGCTCACCTGTATTAAGTTTAAGATATATAGATGAAACAGGTAGCGAAGTCAACACAGCTACAGGCTCCAACGCCGCGACTACGGGGTGAGGATGATCTTGGTCGCTTCACGCGCCTCGAACATCTTGTAGGCCTCAGGCGCATCTTCGAGCCGCATGCGGTGCGACACCGTGGGCACTGGATCGATGCGACCCAAGCGGATGAGGTCGAGGACGCTCTCGCGGTCGTCGGTGGGCGCACCGATGGAGAAGACCAACGTCGTCTCCTTGGCGAACATGCCTCCTGCGTCCAGCGGGAAGTCGGGCTCGAAATGTGCCCCGATGACGCTCACCGTCCCCCGCACCTGGGCCATCTGCATGGCTGAGGTCAATGCAGGCACGCCGCCGGCTCACTCCATGACCACCTCGGCGCCACGGCCCCCGGTCAGCTCCATCACTGCCGCCACTGCATCCTGGGTGGACGCGTCAACGGGGATCGCGCCCATCGCCTTTGCCTGCTCTAGGCGAGCGGGAACCGTATCCACCGCGATAACCCGGCCGGCAATAAGTCTCGCGGTGAGGATGGACATGAGCCCCACCGGACCGCAACCCACCACGGCCACGGTGTCTCCCAGCTTGACATGGGCGCGTTTCACCCCGCGGTAGGCGGTGGAGAGGATGTCGGCTACGAAGACGCCGGCCTCATCGGAGATCTCGGCGGGCAGCACCCACAGGTCGCGGTCTGCGTTGGGGATCAGCACCATCTCCGCCTGGCCGCCGTCGAGGCGCGGATAAGCGCCCGAGAAACCGAAGAGCGCGCGTTTCTCACACTGGGGCTGCATGCCATGCCGGCAGGCCCAGCAGACTCCGCAGGAAGTCATGGACGAGGACACCACGCGGTCTCCGGGCTTGATGAGGCTTACGCCGGACCCGACATCTTTGACGATGCCGACAAACTCGTGGCCCATCGTGGTGCCCCACTCCCATCCGGGGACATACCCCCAGTAAGGGATGAGATCGGCGCCGCAGATAGCAGTCTTGGTAACCTCCAGTACCGCATTCTTAGAATCCGCCATTTTGGGATCGGGGACCTCGTCTACCTTCAACTCATTGGGCCCCATCAAACGTAGAGCACGCATCCAAACCTCCTGGCTAGTGTGTTATCTAGGGCGACTACTACGCGTTCGGGCCGGCCCGTTCGAGTGGGGCCCAGCCCACCATCTCCTCTCCGCGCCGCCGGCGGAGGTAACCGTGGTGGTTGTAGCGGTCGGAACGGTAGAAGATGCTGGCGTTGTTCACCACCTGTCCTTTGGCCGTGTACGCCGTGAGGTTCATCTTGAGAATAGGCGCCATGGGGTCTATCTCGAGGAGCCCGGCGAGTTCGGCATCGGCAGAGACGGCCTGGAAGATCTGGCTGGCCCAATCGATGGGGACACCCGCACACTGCTCTATGAGGCTCATCAGCGGTTCGTCTTCCACGCGCACGAGCGGGATCCGCATGCCGATGTCGTACGGCAGATAGTTCTCGATCACCGAGAAGGGCCGTCCCTCCACAATGCGCAACCGTTTGATGTAGAAGAGCTCGGTCCCCTCTGAGGCATGGAAGGTCGAGGCGAGATCGGGAGTGGCTTTCACTATGCTGAACTGCAGGACCTTGGCCTTGGTCTGGAGACCTACCCGCACGAAATCCTCGATGTAACCCGAGAGGACCGGGACTTCCTCGGCCGTCGCATCCTTGGCCACGAAGGTACCCTTACCCTTGAGACGCACTATCAGGCCTTCGTCTTC
>JADGPI010000240.1 GCA_017882525.1 Thermoleophilia bacterium | reverse complement strand
GTGGCGTACACCAGATAGCCATCCCGCCGTCTCTTTCGGATTCACGGCTGGTCTTCAAGCGGGCGTTCGTCCGTTACTACATGGCACTCTTGTCGCCCGCCATCGCGGACCCCACGGAAACATTCGAAGCCGGGTACGCGTACCTCTCGGCCGTGCTGGACCAGCTGGGCCCGGCTGAGTTCATGAGGCAGCTAGACGACGAGACGATCCACTTCGCGGGCCAGGCCGAGCAGGATGTGCGCCGCCAACTGCGGGATCGCTCGGAGGCCGCGCCGCTCGACGATCTGGAAGACCGGGTGCGAGAGTGCTTCGAGTCGGCTCTCGCGCGACTGGGTTCTCGGGCGAGGATTCGAAGGCGCTAGAGCGCGAGTTCCCAAACTCGATGCGGGCGTCCGGCGACATGACGCAGCTCTCCCTGGCGCACGAGCGAACCGAGGATGCTTGCGGCGGGATTCTCCTGGGGCACGTGCAAGGTGAGTAACTGCCTCGGGTTGGTCTCGCAGGCCGTGCGGCGCAAGAAGCCTATGAGCGACTGAGCGCACAGCATGTCGGTGCCGTGGAGGGTCGCTTCCAGCTCGTCGTCACCGGTTCTGCCCAGCAAGGCGATCCCCCAGCCGCCGGTCTCCCCCGCGCATCCGAACGCGCGGCCCTCGGAGGCCAATCGCGCGAAGCTACGCTCGTCCAGCGACCGCCAGGCGTAGGACTCCACGTAAAGGGTCCGGGCACCCGTCTTCAGGAGGGAAAGGATGCGAGGCGCGTCGGCGGCACCGAGGACGTTGATCCCTTCAGGTCTGATCGCACCGGGCCCATCTTGCTGGCAGTCGGAAGGCTCCACCCGTCGTTCGAAGGACAGCCAGGCGCCTCGCGAGCGCAGCCGTTGCGTGCGGCTGAGCTGATGCACGGCCTCGTTGTCCGTGGCGGTCGCGTACCGGAGTGTGCGGATCCCTTCGCTCCGGGCCAGCTCGATGGCATCCTCGAGGATGAGGGTCGCCACACCCTGCCGCCGCGCGTCGACTCGGACACGCAGCCCGCTGAGCCAACACTGCCCGTCCTCCAACTTGCGGAAGGCATGGACGCCTACCACCTCACCCGCCTCGTCGACCGCGACCCTGATGCGCACGTCCGGGTCGGCCAACCAAGTGTCCAGGACCGCCGGTAGGTAATCCTCAGAGTAGAGTGTATCCTGGCGAAGGCCCAGGACTGCGTCTCTCTCGTCCGGGCGAATATCGCGGATAAGGATGTTCTTCGCTTGGGTTTTCATCTGCGGCATATCTTTCACGCATTCTGCCACCTTTCGCGTCCCAGGGTCGTGCGCCCCGCGGTACGGAGGGACTACCCGTGGAAGCAGCCGCGATGAGCGCGGAGCCCGCCGATCGACAGTGCCAGGTCTCGGACTTTGCACGCGCGCTCCAAGAACGCTTCGCGGCCGCGATGGAGATGAATAGCGGGACGGTGAAGTTCGTGCCCGAGCACGCCGTGGCGGCCGAGGTCGCCCGATTGGTGTGTGGCGACGGCGTCGTGTTGGTGGACGAAGCTTTGCCCGAATTGGCGGCCGCACTGCGTGCGCTCGACGTCGACGCCGGAGAGGTGTCGCGTGCCGAAGTCACGGGGCTGCGCGGCGCCGGGAGCCGGCAACCGGTCGGTCTGGAAGAAGTGCTTGCGACCGCGGGGGCGGGGGTGACCGCCGCGGTGGTTGCGGTGGCGGCCACGGGGTCGGTGGTCATAGGGCCTGGCAAGGGGAGCGAAGGGCTTCTCGGAACGCTTCCGCCCCACCATGTGGTGGTTCTCCCAGCGAGCTTGATCGAACCGGAGATCTCCGATGCTTTGACCCGGATGGCTCCTCTCGTGGCGGGCCCGGGCAATCGGCTGGTCTTCGTGAGTGGTCCCTCCCGAACATCCGACATCGAACTCACCACGGTCGTTGGCGTGCACGGGCCGTTGCGGCTGGACGTGCTGGTGGTCACGGAAAGCGGTGGAGTCCGATGAAACGGAACGTAGTCTGATGGCCAAGGGCCACGTGCGCGACATAGGTTCGGAGATCCGCGGGGCACTGGCCGACACGGCCATGCAAGGAGCTATCTCCCGGGCGATGGGCTCGCTCCGAGCCCGCCGAGCGTTGGCTTGGCCATCGGTCGAGCGCTTCGAAGAATTGCGAAGCCAGGCTCGCGCGGTCAAAGAAGAAGCCCTCGAGCGTGCCGAAGAACTGTTGGCCGAGTTCAGCGCGAGAGCGACCGAGGCCGGGGCCGTAGTTGTTCGGGCTCGAGACGCGAAAGCCGCGACCGGTTACATCGGGGATCTTGCCCGCGACCGCGGAGTCAGGCTCGTAATCAAATCCAAGTCGATGACGTCCGAAGAGATCCACCTCAACAAGGCGCTCGAGGCGGCAGGCGTGACAGTCGTGGAAGGGGACCTGGGTGAGAGGATCATCCAGCTCGCCGGCGAGCGCCCCAGTCACCTCGTAGTCCCTGCCATCCACAAGAGCAAAGAGGAGATAATCCGGCTGCTCGCGGGGAAGATGGGTATCGCCGAACCGCCTGCGGATGCCGAAGGGCTCACGCGTCTCGTCCGCCAGGACCTGCGCCAGCGGTTCCTCGACGCCGACATGGGGATAACCGGCGCCAACTTCGGTATCGCCGAGACCGGATCGATCGTCCTCATCGAGAACGAGGGGAACGTCTGTCTCACCAGCCAGGTGCCGCCAGTGCACGTGGCGCTCGTGGGGTGGGAGAAGGTCATCCCGCGGCTGGCCGATCTGGCGGTGTTTCTCGAGCTTCTCCCGCGGAGCGCCACGGGGCAGCGGCTGACCAGCTATGTGTCGCTCATCACCGGCAGGCAGGCGGCGCCGGCGCTGCGAAAACAGGCGGGGCGGCCCAGCTCGACAGGGCCTGGCGGCGCGGCCGCGGCCTCGGCGCAACCGGCGCGCGAGTTCCACATCGTCATCCTGGACAACGGCCGGAGCCAGGCGGCTGCCGACTCCGAGCTGCGTGAAGCCCTCTACTGCATCAGGTGCGGGGCGTGCCTCAACGCATGCGCCCCATACAATCTCGTGGGGGGCCACGTCTATGGCGGAGATCCCTATCCGGGTGGCATCGGATGTCCTTGGACTTACATCACCAAAGGCCATACGGAAGCCTACGATTTCAACAGCCTTTGCACCACCTGCTCGCGGTGCACGGAGGCGTGCCCGGTGAAGATCGACATCCCCTGGCTGAACACCGTGATCAAGGAGCGTAACAACAGAGAGTTCGGCGCCGGGCTCAGGCAGCGGGTGTTCGCCCGGGCCGACCTCATGGGCGACGCGTTCAGTCCCATCGCGCCGCTTGCGAACCTGGCTTTGAGGACCGCTCCGGCCCACTGGTCGTTCGAGGCCCTCGGCATAGACCCGGCTCGACGCATGCCGAAGTACGAGCAAAAGACGTTCATGGGCTGGTGGAACAAGCGCCCGGCGCGCAGCCCGGCCCGGCCGGCCGGCGAAGAAGCCGCTGCTGGAAAGGTCGCGGTGTTCGTCGACTGTTTTATGAACCACAATCTCCCTGAGGTGGGGAAGGCCGTGGTGCAGGTTCTGGAAGCTGCCGGCGTCGAGGTGACGGTCGCCCACAATTCGTGCTGCGGAAGGCCTTCGCTCAGCCAGGGATTGCTCGAAGCCCCTCGGCGCTGGGCGGTGGACAACCTGCGCGAGCTCGGCGGGTTGATCGACCAAGGCTACGACATCATCTGCGTGGAGCCCTCATGCTTGTCCGCCCTGCGCGACGACTACCGCCGGTTGCTGGAGACGACCGCCCATGCCGGCGACCCGCGCATCCAGCTGCTCGAGGAGCACTCTTACGACGTCACCGAATACCTGGTGCTGATGGCCCAGCAAGGCCGGCTGCACCTCCATCTGGCGCCCGTCGAGGCGACGTACGTGGTTCACGGCCACTGTCACCAGAAGTCCCTGGGGATCGGGTCCGCGCCGGCGGAGCTTCTGCGCCTTGTCCCGGGGGCGACGGTGCATGAAGTCGAGGCACTTTGCTGCGGCATGGTCGGGTCTTTCGGCTACAAGGAGGAGTACTCCGCGCTCTCCCAGGCCATCGGCGGGGAGCTCTTCGACAAGCTGCAGGCCCACGAGGGATTAGTGGTCGCATGCGGCATCTCGTGCCGCTCGCAGATCGAGCAAGGCACCGGGCGCACCGTGGTACACCCGTGCGAGGTGGTCGCGGGAGCCCTTCGCCTGCCGTGAGTCCGCCGGCGGAGCCGGTGCCGCGCCGATCGCGGGTCCCGTGCCGCTGCGCCGCTCACTTCATGAGGACTTCATGAAGGTCCTGTAGAATACGCCGCCATGGGCTCTCTCACCAATTGGGTCATCCACGCTCTCGAGAACTACGGTCTCCTCATCGTGTTCTTGACGATGATGGCCGAGAGCACGTGCATACCCATCCCCAGCGAAGTCGTGGTCCCCTACGGTGGCGTGCTTGCTGCCCAAGGTCACGTCCAGCTTTGGGCGGTGATCGTGGTGGCCACTCTCGCCAACCTGGTGGGTTGCAGCATCGCGTACGTCGTGGGTCGCTACGGTGGCCGCGCTCTCTTCGTGCGGTACGGACGCTATGTGGGAGTCTCGCACCGGCATCTAGAGCAGGCCGACGAATGGTTCGACCGGCGGGGAGAGGTCACGGTCTTCTTTACCCGGATGATGCCCGGGGTCCGCACTTTCATCTCGCTGCCGGCCGGCATCATGAAGATGAACGTGGGCAAATTCTTGCTCTATTCCTTTCTCGGCTCGATCCCTTGGAACGCGGGGCTGGCGTACCTGGGCTACGTCTTCGGCGCCAATTGGGACCACCTTCAAGGGCAGTTCAGCCGCTATAACACCATCTTCTACGCGGTCTTCGCCCTCGCCGTGATCGCGCTGGTCGGTTGGGGCGTGTGGCGGTGGCGGAAGCGGCGGGCGGCTCGGGAAGCGGGGGGGTCTAGGCCGGTCTAGGCGAGCACCTTCGAGAGGAACAGCTTGGTGCGCTCCTCTTTGGGGTTGACGAGAACTTCCTCCGGTGGTCCTTGCTCGACGATAACTCCCCCGTCAATGAGCGCCACGCCGTCGGCAGCCTCCTTGGCAAAGCCGATCTCGTGAGTGACCACTACCATGGTCATGCCCTCATGAGCCAGTTTCTTCATCACGTCCAGCACCTCACCAACCAGCTCGGGGTCGAGCGCCGAGGTCGGCTCGTCGAAGAGCATCAGCTTGGGCTTCATGGCCAGGGCGCGCGCCATCGCCACCCGTTGCTGCTGACCGCCCGAGAGCTGTGCGGGATAGACGTCCAGCTTGTCCTTCAGGCCCACCTGAGTGAGCAAGGTCTCTGCTTCGCTCTCCGCTTGCTTGCGGGGGGTCTTTTGCACCCGTATGGGCGCCTCCATCACATTCTCGATGGCGGTCAAGTGGGGGAAGAGGTTGAAGCGCTGGAACACCATGCCGATCTTGGCGCGCTGACGGGAGACGTCTTTCGGCTTCATCTCATGCAGCGCGCTCCCCCGCTCTTTGTAGCCCATGAGCTCGCCATCTACATACAACCGCCCAGCGTCGATTATCTCAAGGTGGTTGATGCAACGCAGCAGCGTCGATTTGCCGCCCCCTGAGGGTCCGAGAAGCACGAAGGTCTGCCGCGGATGGACGACGAAGTCGACACCCTTGAGCACGTCGAGCTTGCCGAAGGACTTCCATACCTTCTCGGCTTTGACCATGGGTCCGCCGGAGAGGCTCGTGGTACCCAGCTGCAGTCCGACTTGCAGGCCCTCATCAAAAGACACCGGGATCCACTCCTGTCTTTCTCTGGAGCCGCTTCATGGCCCTCTTTTCCGCGGCCGCGGCCTCCTTATCGCCGAAGCCCCTGCCAAAATATGCCTCAAGGTAGTGCTGCCCGATCGTCAGCAGGGTGGTGAAGAAGATGTACCAGATACAAGCAACGAGGAGCAGGGGAAAGATCTTGAAATTCTGCGAGTAGGCGATCGTGAGGTTGCTGAGTAACTCGTGGCCGGAAATGACTGAGACCAAGGCTGTGGTCTTGAGCATGGAGATGGTCTCGTTCCCCATGGGGGGGATGATCACCCGCATGGCCTGTGGCAGGACGACGCGGCGCATGGTAAGTCCCGGTGACATGCCCAGAGATTCCGCTGCTTCGGTCTGGCCCTTGTCGACGGAGATGATGCCGGCGCGGACCAGTTCGGCCGCATACGCCGCCTCGTTCAATCCAAGCGCCAAGATGGCCGCGACAAGGCCCCCGATCACCCTGTTGGCATCCACGGAGGCGAACACCACGTTCACGAACGGCAGACCCAAGAAGAGCCTTGGATAGAGTATGCCAAAGTTCCCCCAGAGCAAGATCTGAACCAACACGGGCGTGCCCCGGAAGAACCAGATATACAACCACGAGACACCGGAGAGGACGTAGTTCTTCGAAAGCCGCATCACAGCGAGCAGCGTGCCCCCGACCATACCGATGACCATCGCGATGAACGTCAGTTCCAGGGTTACCAGCGCGCCGTGCCACACCAGCCGCTTGAACAGCCACTGCCCTATCGTGTGCCACTCGACGTGTGGGTTCTTGATGAACGAATAGGCCAGCAGGAAGAAGATGAAGAGGATGATGACCGAGGCGATCCAGCGACCCCAATGTCGTATTGGGATCGCTTTGATCGCCTCGGGTCGTGTATCGGTCCCGCTTGCGCCGCGGTTCTTGACTACCGCGGGCGTATCACCAAGTCCTGGATCTGCGGGTCCCACGATAACTGTCGACTATGCGCCGGACGCGGTGCCCTGGTTGATCTGGGCAGCAGTGACCGGCAAGAGGCCGTAGTGGTCAATGATGGTCTTATAGCTACCGTCATCTATGAGGCCCTGCAGTGCCTTCTGGAGCGTGTCACGTAGTGCCGTGTTCGTCTTCAACACTCCGGCGCCGACGGGCTGAGAATCGTAACCGCTGGGAGCCGCCGGGTCGGCCACGACTTCGAACGTCGCACCGTTATCCGTGGTCATGGCGATGTACGCGGCTGTGGAATGGTCGGTGAGGTCCCCAACCACTTTGCCGCTCTGGACGGCCAAGAGCGCTGAGGGCTGGTCCGGATACTGGTTGATGGTCATGGCCGGCTTGCCTGCGCTTTGGAACTGCTTGTTCAGGTTCTCGAGCATCACGGCTTGCGTGGTGCCCTTTTCACAGCCCACTGCCTGCCCGGCAAGAGTGTCAAGGCCGCCGACGTTTTTCGGATTGCCCTTCAGGACCAGAATGGACGTGCCGTCTTCGGCGTAGTCGACGAAGTCGAGCACTTTCTGACGCGACATGTTGTCATACATGTCGGACATGGCCACGTCGTTCTTGCCCGACTGGAGCGACAGGATGATGCTGTCGAACTTGGTTTCGATGAAGTCCGCCTTGACCCCGATTTTGGCGGCCAATGCCTGCGAGAGGTCGTAGTCAAAACCGGTGGGCTGGCTGGTGTCACCCACGAACATCTCCCACGGCGGGTAGGGGATGTCGCTTGCCACTTTGAAGCCGGCGGTCTGCATGGCCGCCGGCAGCATGGCCTTGAGGGTGGGGTCCGCCTGGATCCCGGCCAGGACGGTCTTGATGTCGTAGGCGGCAGGGGCCGCGGTGGTCGTTGTCTGAGGCGCGGTCGTTTCGGTCGTCGCCGGCGCCGTGGTCTCCGTGGACGGAGCCGCGGTTGTCACACTGGACTGACCCGTCGTTGTAGTCGTGGTGCTGCCGCATCCGGCCAAAACTGGCAACAGGATGAGAGCGAACACCAAGACCCCTAGAATGATGAGATAGGTTCTTTTCAAAATCTCTTCCCTCCTCGTACGATATGGGGTGCCACATTGGATGAGAAACGCGTGGAAAACAGGCCCCCCTTGATAAAAGCCAATCCCCACAGGAAATAGATACCACGGCAGCCGCCTCGTGTCTAACTCTAGGTGCTTCCGCCCCGGTGATCTCAAGGCGCTGGAAAGCTGCCGCAAAGGTATACTTCCGCCTTGCTCATGACCCAACCTGACCAAACAAATGCTTTCTTGAGGACATCAGCCCGCGCCGGGAGCTTTCTGTGCGGACATGGCTCCGCGTGCGACTCGGAGCGTGGCCCTACGCTTGTATACGCCGGCGGGCCCAACCTCTATGTCAACCTCACCAGTCGCTGCTCCTCCAGTTGCGCTTTCTGCCTGAGGGAGTTCACCTGGGAGGTGTTCGGCTACTCCTTGTGGCTTGCTCCCGAAGAGGAGCCTGACGCTCGGACCGTCATCGCCGCCATCCAGCAAAGCCGGCTCGAGCGGGAACCGGAGGAAGTGGTCTTCACCGGTATCGGGGAGCCGACCCTGCGCCTCGACGTTCTGTTGGACGTGTTGCGATGGTTGTCTGGGCAGGGGATGTCTTCTCGGCTCGACACCAACGGTCACGGACAGCTGCTCAATCCTGGACGGCAGGTGGCGCGCGAGCTTGCGGCAGCCGGCCTCAGGGCAGCCTCGGTAAGTCTGAACGCGGCCGACTCGGTCACGTACCAGGAGCTCTGTCGGCCGGGACTGCCGGGCGCTTTCCCGGCGATGAACCAGTTCATCGCCGACCTCGTGGCGGCCAACGTGAAGGTGACGGCGACCATGGTGGACGTGGCCGGCATCGATCGGGATGCGGTGCGCGAGTTGGCACGCAAGCTCGGCGCCGGCTTTAGAGTCCGGCCGCTGATCTCCCCCGACGAACCGGTGCCCTGCTGGCCACACGCAGAGCGCTCCACATCTGGGCGCCGGCCGTGACGGCGGCCGGACGCGATACGGTGCTTCAGACGCCACCGCTGGACAGCTGGGTGGTCGAGTTGGCGGACGAGCTCTCAGCCGGGCTTCGCAGCCTGGTGCGGCTCCATCTTGGGAGGACTGCCTCGCGAGGACTAGCCGGCATAGCGGCCGGGGGAGACACGACTTTTGCGATCGATCGGGAAGCCGAGGCTTATCTAGCGGCCTTTCTCGAGGGCAGAGAGGCAAAGGTCGCTGTCTACTCCGAAGACCGAGGACTGGTGAGGTACGGCGATCCGCGCTACGTTTTCATCGTGGACCCCATAGACGGCACCCGGCCGGCCGCCGCCGGGCTGGAAGCCGCTTGCGTCAGCGTGGCGGTGGCTCCGTGGATGGAAGCGCCGGCCATGGGGGACGTACTGTATGGAGCCATCCATGAGATCAAGGGTGAGGGTGTCTTCACCGCGCGCCGGGGCGGTGGGGCGAAGCTGACGAACGCCGGGGTGACGATGGCCGGGGCCGGTGACGGTCCTTTACTCCAGGGGGACGCCGCTCTTCAGCCCACGTTCTCCACGAATGTCGATCTTTGCAGGCTCTTCTGGACCATCGGTTTTCGGGGTCGCCCGGCCGCGGAGCTGGTGGCCGTGCTGGGGGGCCTCATCGATATGTCGTCTGTGGACGGAGGAGTGTTCGACCTGGGAAGCGCCACTTTCGGGATGACCCGGATCTTAACCGGCCAGATGGACGCTTACGTGGATGTGGGCCCAAGGATGATCGAACTTGCCCCCTGGGTGGAAGCCCGGTTTCGCGCCGTGGGGCACGGGCACGTCCTCAACAACTCACCGCACGACGTGGCCGCCGCGACTTTGATCCTCGGAGAGGCAGGCTGCCCGGTCACCGATGCAGCCGGCCGTTCGCTGGACCAGAGACCCCTTTTGGGCTCCGACGCTGACCATCAGATGTCCGTGGTCGCGTCTGCAACCCAGGAACTCCATGACGCCATCCTGGTCGAAGTAGCCCGGGGCATGGACTCTCTTCTCGCGCGCGGCCCCCTGGTTGCGCCGAGCCCGGGGCGCGAGAGCGGAGGCCGGTCGTGAGCGGCCCGCCGCCGGTGGGGCGCGAAGCACTGTTCTGGCAAGAGGCCGGCCGTGGCCGCGTGCGCTGCACGCTCTGCCCGCATCTCTGCGTCATCGCAGAAGGCGCCGAAGGGCTGTGCAAAGCTCGCGGGGTCCGCGATGGCCGCCTGCAGGCTCTCACGTATGCGCACCCGGCCACCATCATCAGCGACGAGATCGAGAAGAAGCCTCTTTATCATTTTTATCCGGGCACGCGTGCCCTCTCCCTTGGCAGTTTTGGGTGCAACGTGCTCTGCTCTGGGTGTCAGAACTGGCAGATCTCCCACGCCAATGCACGCACCGACACCACCCGCCTCGCCCTGCTCACTCCCAGCGACGCGGTGGCTATGGCTCGCAAGCACAAGCTGTCGGGAGTGGTTTTCACCTATAACGACCCCGTAGTGTGGATCGAGTACGTCCACGATGTGTGCGCCCAGTTCAAGGAAGCCGGCCTGTACACTGCATTCATCACCGCCTCCTATGTCACCCAGGAGGCGCTCGACTACGTAGCGCCTGTGATCGACGCGTTCAAGTTCGACCTGAAAGCTGCTTCTGCCGACGGTTGGGCTTGGTTGAGCAAAGTCAAAGACCCCGCCCCCGCCCTCGCGATGACCATACGGGCCAAGGAAGTGCACGGCTGTCACGTGGAAGTAGTGTCGAACATCGTGCCGGGGATGAACGATGACGATGCCAGTCTCACTGCCATGGCCACCTGGGTCCACGACAATCTAGGAGCCAAGACTCCCTGGCATGTCACCCGCTTTCTCCCGGACTTCGAGCTTTCCTACATCCCAGCGACCCCGATCCGGGTGCTCGAGCGCGGAGTCACCTTGGGTCACGCGGCGGGCCTCAGCTTCGTGTACGTGGGCAACGTTCCCGATCATCCTGGCAGGAATACGGTGTGTCCCGGTTGTGGGCGGACGGTCATCGTGCGCGGAGAGCGGGCGGAGACACTCCGAATCCGAGAGGGTCTCTGCTCCACGTGCGGAGAGAGCCTGGGTCTAGTCGCGGCCTGGGATTGACGTCCGTTCTTGTGCCGATGGGACTAGCGCTCGGAGCCGAGATGCTGTTTAGTAGCATCCCGCGGGGGGGATGCTAAGAGCAAGCTAGAAAGGCCCTATTCTTGGTGGGAAAAGTGGCGGCAGAATCGGAACATAAGGCTCTGGTGGACACAGGTGAGAAGTCCACTGTCACCCTCACGATACCCTGCCGGGCAGAGTACGTCGTTCTCGGCCGGTTGGCCGTGGGAGCGCTTGGAGCCCGCGAGGGCATCGACGAGGAGACCGTCGCCGACCTGAAGGTGGCTGTGACTGAGGCCTGCGCATGTTTCGTGACCCGCGCCGGTGAGCCTGCGCCGGGGGACACCCCGCCCGTTCTTCGCATCGATTTCGGCGTGGCACCCGGCACCTGGACTGTCACAGTGTCCAACCCCGACCGAAAGGCCCGCATCGAAGCGGGCTCTCTGTGCGACCCGCTTTCTGAGGGCGCATTGGGGCTCACCATCATGCGCGCCCTGGTCGACCTCGTGGAGGAGTCCGACAACGACGAGGAAGGCACCGTCTTCCGCCTCGTGAAGCAGGTGCGGTCGGATTCACCGGTGGCGGCTTAGAGGAACCCGGCCCGACGGGAGACGCGCCGTCGCTTATTTCGACGTCGACGGCCTGCTACACTCGGAAACCATGAGGCTAGCAGGGTCTTCAGTTCCTCGCATCGCTCTATGTGTCAGTTGCTTCCGGTTGCGCACGCCCTTTCGCGGGGTGCTTCTGGTGGCCCTTTTCTTCGCCTCGTTAATGATTGGGGCCGGCGCAGTCCTCGCTGGGCACGCCCCACAGGCGAGCGCGGCAACGCCCCTCACTCTGAGCACTGAGGATGGCCTCACGCTGCTCGGTCAGACGGCGACGATAACCGTCAAAGGTCCGTTCGCCGGTGATCTCACGAACGTCGTGGCCGTTGTGCGTTTGAACGGCCCGGGGCGTCCCTCAGTGGCGGGACAGACGTGGCAGCAGGCCGCCATCTTCACGGACCCTCTCGGAGATCTGACCGGCAAGGACTCTGTCACGATCACCATCCCCGGCGCCTTGCCCGCCGTCACAGGCGGCTACCTCGTGACGGTGGAGCTGCACCCCGCGGGGAGCACGGCCCATGTGGTCGATCCCACGGTCTTGGCCAGCGCCCAGGTGTGGATAGGCAAGGTCAAGACTCCGGCGACCTCGGTAGACGTCGCCTTCGTCTGGCCGGCCGCCCTGGGGATCCACCGAGGCGCCGACGGAGTGTTCTTCGACCAAGCGCTTGAGAAGGCCACGGAGCCGGCTGCTGAGAGCCCGGGGAGCTTGTCGGCGTTGTCTGCGCTGGGCAGTGAGTTCCCCGAGTGGCACTTCACCTTGGCGGTGGAGCCTGTGCTCCTCACACAGCTTCGCAGCATGGCGGCGGGCTACACGCGCCTGGACGCCTCCGGAAACAAGCAAGAGGTGAAGCCCGGCGACGCCGCGGCCAGGAACGCCGGACAGGCTCTGGCAGCCCTCAAGCGACTGGCGAGCCAGAGCGGTGTGGAGATCGACGCCGCGCCCTATGCCAGCCCTTTGCTCGGCATGCTCGCGAAGGAGAAGTGGCTCGACGGCTTCCAGCAGGTCCAGCTGGGAAAGCAAGAGATACAGGACAGCTTGGGCTTGGCGACAACACCCGTGGGGGGCTATCCATCCGACCTCGACGTGACCACGGATGGGCTTGCCTCTTTCGCCCAGGCTTCCATCGAGTACGCGGTAGTAGATCAGCAGCTCAAGGATGACCTCACCGAGCCTCTTCCCGCAGGGTCGTCCACGGTTCGGGTGCGCGATCTCCAGAACAACCGCCTCACCTTGGCCCTGGCGAGTTCGGACCTCCGCGCCGACATGGGGCCGCCGTGGGACGTGAACGTGTTCTTTGCCGGTCTTGCCGCCAGCCTCGCCGCAGGCAAAGGAAGCCCCCTGGTCATCACGCCCGGCGGGGACTTCAGCATCCCTCCGGTCGCCTACCTCCGGGCCATCGGCACGGCGCTCAGAAGACTCGGGTGGGTGAACACCCTCACGCTGGGGGATTTTGTCAAGGCTCACTCGCCTGGAACGCGTCCGATCTTTCTCAACCGCTACACGAGCCAGGTGGCGGGCTATCTTGGGGAGTCGCTTCTGGAGAGTCTGCGTACGGCGCACGGGGTGGTGTCCGATCTCGCGCAGTCGAGTGATGCCACCCACACTCCGGTCGCCCAAGCGCAATTGTTGCTCTACGCGGGGGAGAGTCGTTTCTGGTTCATGCCTGAGGCTGGGCCGCGCTTGGCCAGCGTTGGCCTCGGATATGCGCAAGCGGCGCAGAAATTGGCGACGGGTGAGCTTGACAAGGTGAAGTTCGCCGGCGTCGGGCCGATGCTGGTCTGGGGCAGCACGACCCAGCTCCAACTGCCGGTGGAGAACAAGGCCGGCTACCCGTTGAAAGTGCTGGTGGTGCTCGAAGGGTCAGGGGTGAGCTTCCCACAGGGGCCACGCTTCCAGGTAGTGCTGCCGGCGGGCCGGACGGTGGTGCCAGTGGAAGTGAAGAGGTCCACTGGGTCGGCGAGAGTGACGGCCACGATGACAGCGGGAGCGACTGTTCTTGACCGGGAGAACGCATCGATCCGGTTCGTCACCCTCACGACCGTTCTCCCGTGGGCAGTGCTCGCAGTAGTAGTTCTGGCCGTGCTAGTCCTGGCGTTTTCATGGAGAAGACTGCGGCGCAAAAGGAAGAACACGCCGTAACCTTCGTCCGCTTTTTTCGTTTGCTAACGTATGCGGACTATTTTCACACTCCTCGTGGTGGCCGCTTTGATCACGGTGCTCGCCATTGACGGCGTCGGCATGTACTCGGCTCATCACAAGGCGGTTGAAGGCGCTCAGGCGGCCGCCCAGCAGGCTGCCGAGCAATACGTCGCCGGCGATGCCACTGAGACCGCTGCCCGGCAGGCGGCGGACAACGCGGCTCAGAGCGCAGGCGCGGAAGTCATGTCGATCACATTCCGTCAGGCCGACACCCGCTGGGTGGAGGTGACGGTACAGGCTCGGCCCCACGTCTATCTCCTGAGCCACGTACCTTATCTGCGCACGCACCTTTCTCAGGGATCGACCGCGGTGGTCCACTTCTAGCCGCCGGGTTTCCGGCGGCACCAAGGTCGCTCGGCTAAGGCATCGCTCTCGTCTTTTTTGGCGGCCCTTCTGGTGGTCCGCAGTTTTGCGGCGCCTCGTGGCTTCACGGTGCTCCGCGGCTGGCGGACTCTGGTTGTGAGGGGTTCTCGCGCGCGAACAAGTCCGCGCGCGAGATGAGGGGGGCTTAGGAAGCTAGGCGCAGCTCGCGCTCGACACTATCGAGACGGCAATAGAACGACGCCACCTTCTGGACTTTGGCGTAGTCGACGCCCAGGGTGTGGGCAAGGTCCTGGAGGGCGGCGGGGGGTATGGTCCCCTGCTCGCTCTTGATCTCCCGCAACAGTGGTACGAGGGTGCCGCGTTCGGTTTGAGTCTTCTGAACTGACATATGTTCACGCTCCTTGATCATCGGTTGCCTGGTCGTGAGCTTGGATCCCGACCGGTGAGACGCTTGGGCGCCCGACGGACAACCATGTCTATAGAATATAGAATCTAGATTCTAATGTCAAGAGGCTTCTGCGAAATGGTTGCCTGCCTATCGCGAGTGCTAGAATTTCGAGGTGGCCGAACCAGCACACGCACTCAAGACTCCCTGCCAGCAGC
>JADGPI010000239.1 GCA_017882525.1 Thermoleophilia bacterium | reverse complement strand
CTTGAACACGGCGACGAGCGTACCGTCTCGCAGCAATTCCAGCCTCACATAATAGCCCCCCAACGGGCAAATCATGTAGCGTTTGACAGGCCGGGGACGGTAGAGCTGTATCTCGTCCTCCACCTCGAACTTGTATACCGGGCTATCTTCGGCCGTCCCCATCGTTATGTTCCCTCCTCCGAGCTTCGCGCAAAAACGGCGGATGAATCGCGTCACGCAAAGGGTGAGCGTTTTTTTGCCTCACCAGCATGGTGGTTTCAACCCCAGGCGGCGCCAACCGGCGTACCTCGGTTCTCAGTCCAGCACGCGCACATCCCAACCCATGAACTCGCCGAAGGCGGCGATCTCAGGCGCCACTTCGCCCCAGACCAGCGCCGCGTGGTGGGTGCCACCGGCCCGGCTGTACTCGGCCAGAAAGTCGGCCACGGTGCCGGCCGGCGCGAACCAGCCGTGCACGCTCTCGGCCATCGATCGAAGGTGCGCCCGGATCTCCGCCATCGTGACCGGGGCGACGATCAGACGATGCAGATCGTCCGCCAGCGGCGCCAGGTTCACGAAGACCGCCGGCCCGCCCTTTATGCAACCGACCACCCGCGCCGGGTTGTCGGTCTCTGCGAAGGTGTAAGCCATTTCGACAAGCCGCGGACGCCGCTCCACCAGGATGTTGACGTTGACTTCGCCCATGTGGCTGAGGAACAAGCGGTTCCCTTTCCAGTCTGGGCAGAACATCTCGGCGAAGGTGGTCTCGGGATAGGCCGAAGCCAGCGCCCTCACCAATGAGGCGGTCAGCACATCGCCCTCACCGGCATAACCGATGCCGCGCGCTATGGCCCGGCTGGCCTCCAGGAACGGCACCGTCGGCAGACCGGACGGGCGGTTGACGGCGAAGAAGTTCAAGGTAAAGGCCGTCAGGCGCTCTTGCTCCAGCCACTGCCGGAACCCCATGACACCCGGGCGGCACGTTCAAGCACCTTATCACCAATCCCATCTGCGTTGAACTCGGCGCGATAGGCGGCCATTTCCGCTTTCAGCTCGGCCGCGTCCAAGGCCTCCATCCGGTCTGCCCGGGCCTTGAAATCCCACGTCACAGCCGTCACGCCTACGGTGCGCTTAGCACACCCAGCGGCACGGCGAAATCGCCCATGCCCTCGAACGGGGCGCCGATGCAGCCGACCCGCGCCTGGCGCTGGGCCGAGGCCACGCGTACAGAGCGCGCCCATCTGAGCACGCGTTCGAGCACGTCGGAGTGCTGCCAATGCCCGGCCTCGAGCCGAAACGGCTTGCCGTTCCGCAGGAGCAGGTTGCACATATCCTGCACGCCATGAATGCCGTGGTTGTACATGATCTCGTCGGACGACTGCGTGGGGCCGAAGTCGAAGGCCGGGGTCGTGTCGAGCACGATCACCGGCAGTGGCGTGGACCCCAGCACAGCGGAGGACTCCAGCGAGGGCGAACAGGCCAGGTGCAGGGTCACGAGGGCATCCGCCCCGGCCTCCTCGAAACCGCGGATCGCGGCGGCAAACTCCGGTTCCAGCCGGCAGAGCGGCGCGGTGTAAACCTTGGCGCCCCCTGCCTGAAACGCGTCCACAATCTGGTGGTAGAACGCCTCCAGCCGCGGCCGCGCCTCGGCCAGCGTGCGGTCATAGAGTTCCAGGTATAGGGGCAGCAGGCCGATTCTAAGTGGATTCATGGTATCTGAAGACAGTTGAAGTCGAGATCCGCCTCGCCTCGTCCCAGCAGGCTCACGATTGAGACGCGGCCGTTGGGACGCACGATCTCCAGCGCGGTGCGGTTGGCGGCCCAAGGGTTGGCCGTCAGCACCACCAGATCGATGCCGGCGCCCGCCGTGAACTCAGCCAGCTTCGCCTGCAGACCGGGATCATTGTAAAGCACGGTGGCGTGGGCGCCCATGCGGCGGGCCAGATCCAGCCGGAACGCGTCGTTGCCGATCGCGACCACGCGGCCGCCGAAGAGTGGGCCGACTGCCACCGCCCCAGCCCCAAGGTGCCCAGGCCCACCACGGCGACGTTCTCGCCGGGTTTGAAATGCGCCTTGTGATAGCAGTGGGCGCTGAGGGCGTAGAGATGCGCGTAGACCGCATCTTCGTCGGCCACATTCGCGGGCACCTTGACCATGCTCGCATCGTCGGTGGTAATGTACTCGGACTGGTGAGGTTGCCGGGTCACGATGCGATCACCCACCTGCACTCGGCTGACGGAGCTACCCACCCCGCGCACGATGCCCAGGTTGCTGTCGCCCACCCAGCGCGGGTAGTCCGACGCGCCCGGCACGCGTTCAGCCCCTTCATAGTTGCCGCGATCGGTGCCGATCTTCAAGGCGGAGATACGTGTCTCCACCCGGATTTCGTTGGGCTGGAGGTTCTTTGTGTCCAAGGGTTGCTCTTCGATGCGCAGATTTACGCTGGCCGCGTAGAATGGCGATTTTCATGGCTCGCCTCCTGGAATTCATCCCTGAGCCTTCGCGGAGGTCCTCCTTGTCCTATCCGACGATGATCTCCCTGAGTGATCGCTTGGGCACGTGATGGATCGCTTGCTCGTCTCGCCAGTATTTGATGTCCCCTCCGGGTCCCACAGCCTCAAGCACGACCGTCTCCTTCGGCTTCCCAAGTGCTATCACAATCAGGATCTCGTACTCGGCTGGTACGGCCATTGCCTGGCTGAGTTCTGCCTTCTGGATGGAACCGATGATGCACCCCCCCAATCCTGTCTCTGTCGCGCCGAGCAGGATGCTCTGCGCGGCTATCCCGTGGTCGCATCCGAAGGATTGAGTGATCGTCTTGTCGCCCAGGATGATGATGTATGCGGCTGGCCTTTCACCTTCCTCAGGGCCTGGCCAGTCCTTGAGATAGCCAGCCCACGCCAGGTTTGCGAAGACGAGCGCATTCATCTGCGGATCACAGGACAGGACGTACTTCAAGGGCTGCCTGTTGGCTGCGGATGCAGAGAGCCTCGCAAGGTCGACGAGTTCCTTGAGGGTTTCAAGGCTGACCGGCACGTCCTGGTAAAACCGGCGGTAGCTTCTGTTCTTGAGGACCAATTCTCTGATCACGATGGATAGATCTCCTCTCCGAAGTGAGTGTATCCTTCCGGGTGTAGTCTATTTCTTTCATATGGTGGAACGAGCAGGCCCGGCTCCACGGCTTCACCGCGGATAACGATCCCAGCCCAAGCAACAAACGGGGCGGACTGACGACCATCTTCGAGAAGTCGCTGGGCGCAGTGGCCAAGGGCGGCAGCAACCTGATCCTCTTTACTACCGGGCGGGGATCGGTCTTCGGCAGTAACCTCGCACCCTGCATCAAAGTGGCGACGAACAGCGTCCTCAATGCCCGTGTGCCTGATGATGTGGACTTCAACGTCGGGCAGATCCTCGAAGGCGCGGACATGTCCGCGGTGGCGGGAGACCTGTTGCAGACGGTAGAGCGGGTGGCGTCCGGCGAACGCACGCGCAGCGAGGAAAAGGGACTGCCAGAGGTCGAGTTCGTGCCCTGGCAGCCAGATGCGGTGACCTGAGATGACGTTACCATGCATAATTCCAGCGGGTAATACTAAAGCGCGCTCAACTCCGCACGCATCTCGGCCGACAGGCCCAGTGCGTCGGCCATCAGCGCTTGATCCACCTGCGCTGGCGTGCGCGCGCCGATCAACACGGAGGTGACGCCGGGGTGCGTCATCGCCCAGGCGAGGGCCAGGACCGGGGGAGTGGTACCCAACGCCGCGGCCTTGCCCTCCAGCCCGGCGAGGATGCGGAAGCCGGTCTCGTGCAGGTAGATGGGCTGCATCCCAGGCACAACGTCGAGCCGGGCGCCGGCCGGCACCTCGCCGCGGCGCGAGTATTTGCCCGTGAGAAAGCCGCCACCCAGCGGGCTGTAGGTGATCACGCCCACTTGTTGGTCGGCGCACAGCGGCAGCAGCTCGCATTCGATGTCGCGCACGACCAGGTTGTAACTCGGTTGCACCGCCTCCATACGCGCCCAGCCCCGAACGTCCTGGCGCCACAGGGCCTTGCCGAGTTGCCAGGCCGCGAGATTGGAGCAGCCGACCGCCCGCGCCTTGCCTTGCCGGACCAGCATGTCCAGGGCTTCGAGCGTCTCGTCGAGCGGTGCGGACGCGTCCCAACTGTGCAACAGGAACAGGTCCACGGAGTCGGTGCGCAGCCGGCGAAGGCTGGTCTCGGCGGACTCCAGCACGCGAGCCCCACCCAAAGGCGGCCGCACCTTGGTCGTCAGCACGATCTTATCTCGCGCCTCGCGCTCGGCCAGCCACTTGCCGACGATCTCCTCGGAGCGGCCGCCGGCATACGCTTCGGCCGTATCGAACAGGGTGATGCCGAGTTCCACAGCCCGATCCATCAGCGCAAAGGAGGCGGCCGCGTCGATCTCCCGGCCGAAGGTGACGCAGCCGAGCCCAATCGAGCTGACACGCAAGCCAGACTTGCCGAGTGTGCGGTATTTCATGTCTCAGGCCCCATTCTTGGGACAAGGTGTGTGAGAATATGAGAAAGGGCTATTCCAATGGTCAACCATATTCGTACGCGGCGTCGAACATCGCGATAACGTTCTCGGCTGGCACGTTGGTTTGGATGTTGTGAACCTGGTTGAATACGTATCCGCCGCCCGGCTTGAAGATGGCAAGCCGCTCCCGGACGTGCTCACGGATCTCCTCGGGCGTTGCCGTGGGCAGAACCTGCTGGGTATCGCACCCGCCACCCCAGAAGACGATCTTCCCGCCAAACTCCACTTTCAACCGCTCGGGCTGCATATTGGCTGCGGAGGTCTGGACCGGATTCAGGATGTCGAT
>JADGPI010000035.1 GCA_017882525.1 Thermoleophilia bacterium | reverse complement strand
TCGGGCGCAGCCTCAGGTATCAAGAAAATGGCTCAGAGGGCGATAGATTAGCGGAATGACCAAGTCGGACGACCATATCCCCAGTCCTGCGCCCGATACGGCGCCTAGGCTCGCGCCCGGCCTCGCGACGGGGCCCGCGTCCAACCCCATGCTGCGGCTGTCCGGGTTGACGTGCCCGCAATGCGGCGCGGCTGTCGCCATTCCGCACGAAAGTGAGTCCGCATTGTGCGCCGCGTGTGGCTCCAGCCTCATGAAGGCCGGCGGAGTGCTGGTGCAGGTCACGCAAGAGCGGGTGGGTGTGACCCGAGCCCAGGCAGCGGAGTCGCTCCAGGCATGGATCGCCGCCGCCACGGCGTCGGGTGGAGGAAACGCCCACGCGGATGCGGTACTGCCTCGGACCGCGGTGGACGATCTCCGCTTCTTCCCATTCCTCAAGGTTCGCGGAACGGGCGATGAGCGGGTCACCCCGTTGGCGGCGCTGCCCTCACCCCTGGTGGCCGAACTCGGTCACGCGCCGGGTCAGATGCTCGATGTCGCCGGGGCCGTTGCACCGCGGGTCGTCGTCGGAGGCACAGGCGCCGTATCCGCGGCCCGCGATATTGTCTCGGGCCCAGCGGACACCGCCCGCCCGATTCCCGATGCAACGCTACTGGAACCAGCCATGGCGCAGGCGATGGCGGATGGCTCGGTGAGCAGGGTGATCATCGAGTATCGGGGCTACTACGGCGCCTCCTATTCTGTCGAGGGTGGCGACGGACGGCGACGGGCTGCTGTCATCGGGGCCGGACAAGGTGTGGTCTACGGAGAGGCACCGCCCGGCCGGCGCCAGACGCTGAGAGATCAGGCCGTGTTCTTGGGAGTGGCGGTCCTATTGATCGCCGAAGCAGCCTTTGCTCCCGGACTCTACCCACGGCTGATCGCAGTGCTCGTGACCGCGTTTATCGCGTTCCTGGTCTTGGCAGGCACAGTGGTGACCGATGGCTGAGCCAGGCACTGACTCCACCGCGGCCCTGGGTACGACGCCATGCCCACCCGCAAGCGCGAACCCACCCGCAAGCACGACCCCAAGCGCGACCGCGGCCCCGGGTGTGGGCGTCACCTCGGCAGCAGACTGCACCCCTGGCGCGGCCGTTGGCTCAGACCGCGGCCCCGTTCTGCACGCCACCCGGTGTCCCCAGTGTGCAGGCCCGTTGCGCGCAGACGAGGGAAGACGCACGTTGAAGTGCGACCATTGCGGCGTGCGGCTACTGGTGCCGGCCCAGAATGGTTGCGCGCGATGGTTCTTCCCTCCCCGTGTCGAGCGGCTCCAGGCGGTGGCCCGAGGTACGGACTGGCTGAAAGAGCAGCCGGGGATACTCAGGGCCGCTCGTCAAGCACATTTCGTGGAAGCGACGCTGTTGTATGCGCCGATCTGGGAGTACCGGGCGCTTGTCGTCGGATGGGAGTTCGGGCAAAAGACGCGGACCGTCCTCGTGCCCGTCAAAGAGGGCGACCAGGACTCGTTGCGGCTGGAACTTCAACAAGAGGACGTCAAGGAAGCTCAGTTGCACGAGCGGCGTTTTTACCAGGCTGCCACAGATCTGGAAGCCATGGGTGCGACGCGCCCCCGTATCAGCGGCCGTGAACTGGCGCTGCCGCTTCTGCCCGGTGAGATCGGTCCCGACGCCTTCGTCCTCGAAGCGGAGGGCGTCCCTACAGAGATAGGGGACACGGGGCGAAAGGTGGTGCTCGCTCCGGTGTCCGGCGCGTACAGCCCCGACGCCCACCTCTTCGTCCTGCGCGAGTGCACCACTCTCCTCTACTACCCGCTGTGGTCGCTCCATTATCGGTATCGGGACCGCCGCTATGCAGTGATGGTGGATGGTCGCAACGGGACGGTGCACTCGGGCCGTGCCCCCGCTACGAACGTGGGCCGGCTTGCGCAGTTAGTGGGGCTCCTGGCGGCGCTGGCTGTGATCGTCGCCGTGTTGGCCCACGCGACCACGGCATCCGGCCGGACGCCGTTACCCACCGTGGCGGCCGGCGTGATAGTGTCTGCGGCAGCCCTAGTGTCGGCATGGCGTTTCCGCCTGCAAGGGGAGGTGGAATACCACGAGCCCTTATCCAGCTGAGCTTGTTCCTTTGTTATGCAGCAACTGCGGTCTTCCCTTGGAGGGTGGCGACGAGGCCGCCCTTTTTCTCTGCCGCACATGCGGGTTGGCGTATGAGCCGGGTGACGAGGGGCTGACCTCCTTCCGACCACTCACCGCGTCGGTGACCACCGAGCTTGCGGCTCCCAGCGACACACGGTATCTGGCCACTTGGAGGTTCGTCGCCGCGCCTGAGGGCGGCGCAAGGATCGGCCGACCCGTTCTCTCCCCAGAGGATTCCCTTCCTGTGGATCCGATATGGGACGGCATCCGCAAGGCGGCCGCGCCCGGACCACCGTATCTGTACGTTCCCGCCTTCGTTCTTGCCCGCGCCGTGGTGCAGCAGCTGGGGGTCGGTCTGGTGATGGCCCAGCCGCAGTTGGAGCTTACCCCAGGGCTGCCGGCGGACACGCCGGCTCGGCCGACTTTGGTGGCGGCGCCGTCGGAAATGGCGCCGGCCGGTGCGACTGCCGGCGTGAGCGCGGGCCCCGACGAAGGCCCGGGTTTTGGTACGGTGTCCCCCATCGTCGCGGGCAGGCAGGACGCTCGTGCCCTGGCCAACTTCATCTATCTGGCCGTGGTAGCGCACGAGCTTCACGACTTAGTCTCCATCGAATATCGCTTGGAGCTGTCGGGCGAGGAGCTCGTCTTCCTTCCGGCGGTTTGGGACCCTCGATACGTACTCACCTCCAATTGGAGGTTCCTGCTGCGGGAATTCGACGACCTGGTGGCGTGACAGCGACAGAAAGGGGGCGTCATGGCGGATATCGGAACGAGGATCGACGAGAGCAAGAACTGGTTCGAAAAGGCGGCTCAACATCTCCCAGGCTATCGAGGATACAAAGAAAAGGAACTGCGCCGGGAAGCGGATAAGATCCAGCGGCTGTATGTGGCCGAGAGGCTCGAAGGCTGCAGGCACAAGCTCGAGGAGGTCATGTTGGACCTCACCCGGCGGACGGATCTGGAGCCCATGGACGACCTGGACATCACTTTGCGCAAGTTGCGCACCGTGCGCGACCGCATCCAGTTCGCCGATTACGGCTACGCCGGCCTGTTCGACACCGTCAAGGTGGACGAGCCCATCCTGGACCAGCTGTACCAGTATGACGTGCAGGCACAGGAGCAGGCTCGAAGCATAGAAGACCTCGCCAATGCGCTGTCCGCGGATAGTCCGTCACTGCATTCCGACATCGGCCTGCTTGACGAGCGCGTGGATGCCTTGGATGCTTATTTCACTGAACGAGAGCACGTCATCACCGGAGCTGGGAGGTAGACCGTGGCCCTGATGTCTGTTATCGAGTTTGTCGACGAACTGGGCGGGGAGATGGTCCACCGCATCCCCGAGGATGGCTCGGGCTCTTTCAAGGTGGGGTCCCAGCTCATCGTCCGAGAAAGCCAGTGGGCGGTGTTCTTCCGAGATGGCAAAGCGTACGACGTGTTCGGACCGGGGCGGCACACCCTGGCCACTCAGAATATTCCGCTGCTCACCGCGGCGCTCACGTTGCCGCTCTTCGGCGAGACACCGTTCCGCTGCGAGGCCTATTTCGTCAGTCAGCGCACTTTTACCGACCTGAAGTGGGGGACGGCCGAGCCGATCCTTTTCCGGGATTCCGAGTTCAAGATGATCCGTCTGCGCTCGAACGGCATCTTCACGATCCAGATCACCGATCCGAAGCTGTTCGTGGTCAAGATCGTGGGCACCCGCTCGATCTTCACCAATGCCCAGATCGAGGACTTCCTGCGGGGTGTGATCGTGGGAAGGCTGGCTGACATCCTGGGCGAGCACCTCGATTCCGTGCTCGACCTGCCGCGCTACTTCGACGAACTGGGTGCGGGGCTCAAAGCCCGCATCAAGGACGATTTTGCCCAGTACGGGCTCGCTATCGTCGACTTCGTCATAAACGCTATCTCGCCGCCCGACGAGGTGCAGAAGCGTATCGATGAGCGGTCGGGCATGGAAGCGGTGGGCGGCATGGACAAGTACTTCCAGTTCAAGGCCGCTCAGGCGATCGGCGACCTGGCCCGTGGCGGCGGTGGCGGCGGTGGCGGCGGCGGCGGCGGTGGCGAGGGCGGCATAGTAGGCACGGCAGCGGCAGCGGGACTGGGCCTCGGCACCGGCGCCGGCCTCGGCATGATGATCCCCGGCATGCTGCAACAGGCCATGGCCGGAGGGGCTCAGCCCAAGGTGCGCTGCCCCAACTGCGGCAAGGACATACCGTTCGGCAGCAAGTTCTGCCCAGAATGTGGGGCCAATCTTTCGGCCACCATCACCTGTCCGCAGTGCAAGGCCACTCTGCCCGCGGGTTCGAAGTTTTGCCCCAACTGCGGCTACCAGCTTACGGGCGACGCCAAGCCGGCTGACAGTACGCCCGGCGACGCACCGGCCGCCGCCGCCGACAAGCCCGCGGAACCCGAAACCAAATGAGACCCTGGCGCCGGCTCGCGGTGAGGCTTGGTCTGCGCGAAGGCGTCTTGCGACGTTCCCGCGTTCGGGTGCGGGTGAGGCGCCGGCGTGCGCAACTCTGGCTTTTTGCGCCGGTCACGTTCGCCGCTGTCCTCGCCGCGCTCCTGGTCGCGGTGCTCGTGCCTGCCGCTCAGGCGCAGACCAAGGAGTGGCAGATATCGAATCTGGACGTCCACGTGGCGGTCCAGCAAAATGGCGACGCCGTGGTGGACGAGAACGCCACATTCGCGTTTCAGGGCAACTTCCACTTCGTCACGCGGTCCATCCCCACAGACAACACGGACGGGCTGTCCGATATCCAGGTGCTCCAGAACGGCGTGGCACTGCCCAAGGTGTCCGCGACTGACTCCACCCCGGGCACCTGGAGCGCCTCCAAGCAGGGCAATCGAGAGATCATCAAGATCAACTTCGATCTTACCGACACCTCCGGCACCTGGACGTTCCATTACCGCGCCAGGTCGGTCATCCAGTTCTTCGACCAGGGAGACGAGCTCCGGTGGTATGTGTTCGACGCTGAGACACCGGTGACCATCGCGGCCGTGAAGGCCACCGTCACCATCCCTGGCTCCGTCCCCGCGAATAAGATGACCGAGGCGGTGCAGGCCGACTCCAGCGTCAAGACGAGTGTCACCTCGCCCGCGCCCTCCACGATGGTCTACGAGGCGACGAACGTTCCTCCGTATACCAACTTCTGGATCGTCACCGGATTCCCCAAGGGCGTCGTGAAGTTCGCGTGGACCGCCCGCCGGGTCGCGGCTTTCGCAATCCCTAAGGTCGGCTTTCTACTGCCCATCATCGCTTTCCTCGCCATGCTCCTCATCTGGCGTAGACGGGGCCGCGACAGCCCGGCTCAGACCTTTGCCAAGTACGTCAGCGAACCTCCCTCCGACCTCAGACCGGGCCTCGCCGGGGCGCTCATCGACGAGAAGGTGGACACCAAAGAGGTGATTGCCTCCATTGTCGACTTGGCCCATCGCGGCTACATAGAGATGACCGACGACAAGAAGGAGGGTCTCTTCGCCAAGACCCACACCACGTTCAAGCGGCTCAAGCCGATGGACGATCTCACGGGATACGAAAAAGCAGTGGCCGACTCGCTCTTCAGCGGCTCACACGCCGACGAGGTAACCACCGATGACCTTCGCAACCACTTCTATACTCACGTCGACCCCATCTGCACCGAGATCTACGCCGAGGTTACCTCGCAAGGCTTCTTCGCTCAGAACCCCAAGACCGTGCGCAACCGCTGGCTGGGCTGGGGGGTCTTGGTGGCCGTCGTGCTGGGCGCGCTCACGGCTTTGATGGCGCTCACCCACGTTCCCGGCTGGGGCTACTTCTTGCTGGGGTCAATCGTCGCGGTGATCATCGTGTTGGCGTTCGCCCCGTTTATGCCGCACCGCACGGCGAAAGGGGCACAGGAACAGAAGAAGTGGCAGGCGTTCCGCAACTACCTGCACGACCTTACCCGGTTCCAGGACATGGGCGCCGCCAAGGAGACTTTCGAGAAATACCTTGCCTACGCCATCGCATTCGGCGTGGAGAAGGAATGGGTGCGGCGTTTCGAGGGGCTGAATGTGCCTCCGCCCATCTGGTATCACCCGATCTTCATCCCTGGCTGGGGCGGATACTATGGCACCGGCGGGCCCGTGGGGGGGCCGATCGGAGGCGGACTGGCGGGCGGCGGCGGGATGGCTGGCGCTCCAGCAATGCCGGGTGGCGGCTTCAACCTGGACACTATCTCGAACAGCCTGTTCGGCAGCCTGAACAACATGTCCAGCGTGCTAACCTCGTCCCCGTCTAGCAGCGGCTCTGGTCGCGGCGCCTTTGGTGGGATGGGCGGCGGATTTGGAGGCGGTTTCGGTGGCGGTGGCGGCGGAGGTGGTTTCGGCGCCGGCTGATCGGGACACGTGATGACGAGACCAGCAGCTGTGGCCAGGAGGTCGCGATGCGCAGCAGGATAATCGGGATCGTACTGATCGTCGTGAGCATAGGCATCGACGTCTGGCTGGGCGCCGGTCTGGCTTCAGGCTCGCGGGCGACCGGGATCGGGCTCGGCTTCGTACTCTTTTCCCTGCCCTTCCTCGCGGTGGGTATCTACCTGCTCATGAGCGCGAGAGGGGAGATCAAGGAGGAGAGCAAAGCCGACAAAGAGCGGAACATCCTGAACGCGGTCATGACTCGTGGCAAAGTGAGCGTGGCCGATCTTGCTATCGAAGGCAATCTTACTCGTGAGCAGGTGAAAGGCTACGTGTACGACCTCATAGGCAAAGATCTGTTCCGGGGTTACGTCAACTGGGACCAGGGTGAGCTGGTCTCGGCCGAGGCCGCGCAGATCAAGGACGGCACCTGCCCCAATTGCGGCGGACGCCTGGAATTGGCCGGCAGAGGTCTGGTGCGTTGCCCGTACTGTGGCACCGAGACGTACCTCTCGGGCCCGACCGCCTCCGGCGTCTCCGTCGCGCCGCCGGCCGCAGCACCAGCGCCGCCGGGCCCCCCGGCTTCGCCAGGTGCCGCGCCGCCATCAGCCTCGCCGGCAAGCGCCGCACCGGCTTCTGCCACCGCACCGCGCGAAGACACAACGTCTGACGGCCAGATGCCGAAATCCTCCGGGCTTGGCGGCCCCTCGTGAAGCTCGCGTACAAGATCTGGCTGGATTACAACGGTAGGGCCTTCGGCTCGGGGCCGGCCCGGCTCCTCGACGGGGTCGAGCGGACCGGATCGCTCCGCAAGGCGGCGGCCGAGCTCGGCATGTCATACAACAAGGCTTGGCGGATCCTCCATGCTGCCGAGCAGAGACTCGGCTTTCCGGTCCTGGAACGGAGCGTGGGCGGGACCCTGGGCGGCGGCTCCGCGCTGACGCCGCGAGGACTCGATCTGGTCACGCGCTACCGTGCCCTTCAATCCGAAGCGGAAGTGGTGCTGAGAGAAGTCTTTGACCGGCACTTCGGCGACTGGGTGGATCCCGCCGAGAAGGGCTGAAGGGCCGAGCCCGGCAGGCCGGGCGGGCGCTAACGCGTGGACGAATCGACGGCGACCCAGGCTAAGGGCGCCGTCTCCTCTCCTCTCCTCTCCTTTCCTCTCCTCTCCAACCCGCGGCCTCACTAGGTTCTTCTCCCAGAGCCACCGCCAGTACGGCCACGTCATCGGCCAGAGTCCCTCCCGAGAAGGCCAGCACCTGGTCAAGAAGGGCTTGCGGCAAGCGCTCCGGAGAGAGCTCGGGCTTCTCCTGAAGCACCCTGACCAGACCTTCTTGTCCAAAGAACTCACCATCGCGTCGGGCTTCGATCGCCCCATCGGTATAGAGGAGGAGCAGTTCGCCCTTGCGGAGCTCGACTTGGTCCTGCTTCCAAGAGTGATCGGCGAAGACGCCGAGGGGAGCTGAGGCGGCCTCAAGGAACCGCACCTTTCCGGCTTTGCTCTTCAAAAGAGCGTTGGGGTGACCGGCCGAAGAATAAGAAAGGACTCCGTTAACAGGTTCGAGTATCCCCAAGAACAGGGTGACAAATCCTGGCGTCTTCTTTTCGATAAGAAGCTCGTTTGTTTGGCGAAGGACTGTTTGGGGTCCACTGGAGCGGTGGGCAAAGGCATGGATCACGTCTTTGGCGAGCATTGCCACTCTGGCAGCCTCTACTCCGTGACCAGAGACATCGCCAATGAGGAGCGCTATCCGCCCGCCTTCGATCTCGAACACGTCGTAGAAGTCGCCCCCCACTGGGGCGTCCTGAGTGGCCGAGCGGTAGACATGTCCAAAACGGATCCGGCCGGTCTTTTGCGGTACGTCGAGAAGCGTCGCCTGCAAGAGCTGGAACAAGGCCCTCTGCTCCTCATAAAGGCGAGCATTCTCCTCTTCGATGCGCTTGCGCTCGGTGATGTCGCGGGCAAGGGCGACGTTTATCTCCTGCCCCTCCGACTCCACGTAGTTGACGGTCACTTCAACCGGGAAGAGCTCCCCCTCCTTCGTGAGGTGGACGGCCTCGAAGGTCATGGACCCCTGAAGCTTGAGTTCCTGCCAGTGGTTCGACCATTTCTCTGGAGTCATCGCGGGATCGAGGTCGAAAACGGTTTTGCCGAGCACTTCATCACGTGAGTAGCCGCAGCGGCGACAGAAGGAATCGCTTGCGTAGAGCACCCGCCCGTTGGGAGCCACCCAGTGAACCAGATCCGCGGATCGGTCCACCGAGAGCTGGGTCAGCCGAAGGGAAGCCTCTGCCCGTGTGCGTTCGGTGATGTCGTCGACGGCCAAGAGGATGTTCCCGACTCCCGGTTCTTCGCCGCGGATGTGACGACCGGACAGAAGCATCGTGCGCCGGCCCAGACGCGCGAAATCGCGGTCAACGATGAGGTCCTCGAAGTCCGCGTTTTCTTGGAGGGTGCGCTCCATCGCTTCACGAAGCCCGGTGACGTTCCACACCCCGGCCTCCAGTTCGAAGAAGGACAGTCCTACCGTATCGGTGGCGGTGGTCTTGAAGGTCCGGTAAAAGGACGGGTTGGCCGAAACCACCCGATAGTCACCGCCGATAACCAGGAGGGGCTCCCTCACGGTGTCGACCACGGTCCGTGCGTAATCCCGAGCACCTGTGAGCTCGAGCTCACGGCTCTCCAGAGCGGCATTCACTTGTTGGAGCTCGACGTTCTTGTCGCGAAAGTGGCTGTTCACTGTGGCGAGCTGGTCATTGACAGAGCATAGTTCGTCGTTCAGGGTGCGCAGTTCTTCGTTGGCCGACTGCACCTCTTCCGACGCTGTTCCCAGCTCTTCGTTGACGCTCTGCAACTCCTCGTTGGTCGATTGCAGTTCTTCGTTCGCCGAGCGAAGCTCCTCATTAGCCGATTCTTTGTCTTCCAAGACGGCGCGTGTGTACTCCCTGAGCTCGCCCAGTTCCCGCTCGAGATCTGCCATACGGCCTGAGGCATCGTCAGAGGTCTCAGCCATGCGACGGAGACCAAGGTCCGATCCTTCCTCTCCGGACGAGGGCATGTCGTGGAAGAGGACGAGAAACGAAGCTTCTCCTGTGGGCGACTTGATGGGAATGACGTTGAAACCAACGGCGACCACCCGGTCGTCGCGGAGCATGCGTACGTTCTCGCGCCGCAGGGGCACCAAGCTTGTTCTCGCTTCGCGAAGAGCACTGCGCAGATCGCCCGAAAGTCCTTCGCGTGCGAGGCGGAGAAGATCGTACGTCGACCGCCCGGGCCCCAGCTCAAGATACGCGCCGGTACGGCCGCGGAACTGTCGCACGCTAAGGTCGGCGTCGACTATCACCCCCACCGGCGCGTATTCCTCAAGGATGATTCGTTCGGCCTCCTTGGAGAGATCGAACTCTGTCGGCGAGGCAGCCGGCCGCGGTGCGGTGCTGCCTTGGCCGGTGAACGGGGGCGAGCTGGGTGCCACGGCGGCAAGGCCTTCCTTGCGCGTGTGGATCTTGGCTTTCCTATCAACGAGGGAGAAGAGATCGGTGAAGCCGCCCACAGATTCCGACTCTCCGAGAAGAAGGAAGCCCCCTGGCCGGAGCGCGAAATGCAGGGTGGGAATGATCCGGCGCTGAAGCAACGGCCCCAGGTAGATGAGGACATTCCTGAGACTCACGAGATCGAGCTTGGAGAACGGCGCGTCTCGGGTGAGGTCGTGCTTCGCAAAAACGCAGGTCTCTCGAATGCCCTTCGCTATCTGATATCCGGCCTCTACCTGAGACTCGGCATCCACCTTCGTGAAGAAGCGCGCGAGCCGCTCCTGAGAGACGTCTGAGGCTATGCCTGCCGGGTAGATCCCCCTCCTCGCCTTATCGATGACCTGCTGGTTTACGTCGCTTGCAAAAATCTGGAGCGATGACTTGTCCACCGATCTCTCGCCAACAAACTCGGCCCAGGCGATCGCGAGAGAATAGGCCTCTTCCCCGGTGGAGCACCCTGGCACCCAAAACCTCACCTGTTCGCCCGCCCTCGCGCCCGCGATCTGAGGAAAGAACTTCTCCTTGAGGGCCTCGAAGACGTGAGGCTGCCGGAAGAAACTGGTCACCCGGATGAGGAGGTCCTGGTGGAGGGCTTCCAGCTCAGCCCGGTCTTGGCGAAGCACCTCCACGTACTCTTCCAGACTCCGCAGGTGGTGGAGCGTCATGCGCCGGTTGATGCGGCGCAGCACTGTGCTCTGCTTGTAATGGCTGAAATCGACGGAGGTCGCGGAGCGGACAAGGGCCAGCACGTCGGCGAGGGCGG